>JAAZNS010000044.1 GCA_012798185.1 Chloroflexota bacterium
CTAGCCACCATACACTTTTAAAATAAAAAGATTAATCGGCACGATTTTTGTACTCCTAAAATTTGCACAACCAAAAACAGGAGGAAACCATGCCGATTAACAAACTCTATAATACTTGGAAAATGAGAATTCGACAATTGCAACCTGGAGAAAGAAAAACACGCATCCAAAATTTTGCTTGGCTGATTATCGGAGTTCTCCAAAGTCGATCGGTATATTTGAATCGCATAGCCGTAAAAATTCCTGGAGAAATAAAGCTGCTCAGTTGTGTTCAACGGCTGAGCCGATTGCTGGCAAACCCGGCGATCAATGTTCACAACTGGTATGAACCTGTTGCTAAAAGTTGGTTGATGGCAGAAGCCAATAGCCTTCAACAAATTCGGTTGATTGTGGATGGAACCAAAATAGGTTTTGCGCATCAATTGCTGATGGTTAGTTTGGCTTACAGAAAACGCGCCATTCCGCTGGCCTGGGCATGGGTTGATCATGTCAAAGGACATAGTAAGCCGGAAGTTCTTCTGAGTTTGCTGAGCTATGTGAGAACGCTTTTGCCGCCCGGGAGAGCGGTTTTGTTGGTCGGAGATACTGAATTTGGAGCGGTGGAAGTGTTGGAACAGGTAGAAAAATGGCGATGGGACTATGTTTTGCGAGAAAAGGGGCGTACCTTGGTGTGTCTTATTACGAAAACGGAATGGAAACCCTTTGGGAGTTATCTGGAAAAACAAGGAGGAAAAATATGGTTGGGCAAAGGCTGGTTGACACAATCTAAGATTTTTCCGACGAACTTGCTTATTTGTTGGAAAATTGGGGAGACTGAACCTTGGTGTTTGGCGACCAATCTTCCTGACCTGCACATGGCCTTGCAAGCCTATTCTCGTAGAATGTGGATTGAAGAAATGTTTGGTGATTTGAAAAGTCATGGTTTTGATCTTGAATGCACTATGTTGCATCATACGGATAAACTATCTCGATTAACCTTGGCTGTTGTTTTACTTTATGTTTGGTCAATTTCTGTTGGTGTAAAATCAATCAAAAACGGTTTACGAAACATGGTAGATCGAAATGACAGGCGTGATCTTTCTGTTTTCCAAATTGGTCTGCGTTTTATAGATCGCCAAATCACTAATTCATTAAAATGCCCTGTTTTTCTTTCTCTGTATCTATGAACTATCAAACTGTCGGGTGGCTAGTAAAATTTATAATTTCGTAACTTGTTCTAAAACCTAAATTAGATCAAATATTAATAATTAAAATTAAAGAGCTAATATCTGGAGGTCATCAGACGACTCGTCATCGTCTTTGATAATTTTTTTATTTTCATCATGCGTGGAGGAAGTTTGAATATCCGCATTTGAATAGGTATACAACTGAAGATCCTGTCGAATCTGAACCAGGGCAGATTTAATTTCACTTAATTCATCTTCTTGTAATGATCGGAAAGCATCTA
The DNA here is from genome assembly GCA_012798185.1 of Chloroflexota bacterium. Classification (GTDB taxonomy): domain Bacteria; phylum Chloroflexota; class Anaerolineae; order Anaerolineales; family UBA4823; genus JAAZNS01. The sequence goes on from JAAZNS010000044.1 coordinate 1,448, forward strand.
ATTTTTCTTCTAACTCCAATAGCCTTACGTTGAATATAGAAATTGATTTCGAATCCATACCCAATCCTTCCAGCCAGAATTTACCCAAAAATGGATATTGATTGCTCTATTTATATTTGTTAACTTGCACAACCACCAACTTCAAAATTCATCAGTAATCAACAACAAATAACCATAATATATATATATTTTTTGCTAACGCTGAGCAAGTGATATATGGGTCAACCCATGACCCATTCGGGTCATTGTTGAATATTTCTAAAAAATTGATGAGTTTTATAACCTGGGGGTTTTTTAAATCAACCCATGCCGCATAGCAAATGCAACAGCCTGAGCGCGATCATTTACATTTAATTTTTCGAATACTTCAGATAGTTTTCGTTTTACTGTGGTCTCACTCCAGTAGAGTTTTTCTGCAATTTCTCGATTCGAAGCTCCCTCTGAGACAATTCGTAATAATGCAATTTCTGAATCGGTAAGATTATAATGTTCTAAAAGTTGCATCTTGCCGAAATGAGAATAATGCTCAAGTACATTATCCAATAACTCTTCAGATAACATCCTTTTCCCTGAATGAGCTTTTCTTAGTGCATCTAAAAGCGTCTCTCTACTTATATTTTTTAATAAATACCCAAATGCGCCTGAACGAAAAGCTTCTACCAGGAATTGCTCTTCATCATAAATCGTTAAAATTATTACTTTTACGTTCGGCAGCTTGTCTGTTAGGATACGGAGTAAACGCAACCCATCCATACCAGGCAATCGAATATCGAGTAGCATAACATCGGGCTGAAGTTCAGTAGCTTGTTTCAAAGCTTGATCTGCGTTCGAACTCTCTCCAACAATTTCTATATCCTCGGCATCGGCTAACATGCTGCGTAAACCACGCCGAACGACAATATGATCATCCACTATAAGCAAGCGTATTTTTGACACGACTTCATTTTTCTTTCATCGGAATATTATTTTCAATCGGAATTTTCAATATAATCTGACAACCATTATCTAATTCCGATTTTACAAGAAGGGTACCACCAACACTTAATGCTCGTTCCCTCATACTGATCAAGCCAAAACCATGAGTCGAGTTGGATTGCATTACTTGATGTGTATTAAACCCAATACCATTATCCCGGACTTCAATAGACACTTGTTTGGTACTGTAGCGAATAGTAATATCAACATAACTGGCTGAGCTATGATGTAAAACATTATTTAATGCTTCTTGTATTATTCGATAAATCGCAATTTGAACTTCAGAGTTTAATTTAAATCTACGACCATTTATTTCAAAAGAATGTCGAATTCCTGAACGTTCAGAGAATTGCATTAATAACTCACGTAACGCTGAATCTAAACCAATATGTTCTAGAGTAGAAGGCCATAAATTATAAATAGACGAACGGGTAATTTCTACTGATTCGTTCAATATTTGTTTAATTAATTGTAATTTTGGTTCTAAATTTTGTTTTCGATGATTTTGTGAAATGCAACTTTCGACTTCATAAAGCGCCCCGACGATTTGAGAAATAACCGAATCGTGGATGTCTGAAGCAATGCGTTTTCTTTCATCTTCTTGAATATGTAAAGTGCGTATCAATAATTCTTGAAGTTCAAGGGCTTTTTTTGATACCTCATCCCGTGCATTCAGCAGGTCTGAATATAATTGAGCATTCTCGATAGCAACCGCGGCCTGATTTGCAAAAGAGCATAAAACTTCGAGATCGGTTTTATTGAATATACCGGTTCTTTTGTTATGAACTGCAATTGTCCCAATCGTCCGATTGCGAATGGTAAGAGGAGCGATAACAACTGTTCTTACATTCAATCTAATTGCTCTTTCTTGATCTGCACGATCATCAGTTTGAGCATCATGACTTACTAAAGGATTGCCTGTTTTTACAACTAAACCATTAAGCGAATTCTCAACCGACATTCTGCCCCTTGTAAGCCCGGCGACATTATCACCTATTCGCGCTCGAACCTGAAACATTTCCTTTCCACTTTCAAGAAGCAAAACTAAAGCATCTTCGGCATTTAGCAATTGAACTGCTTTATCGATGATTACTTCCAAAATGGCATCGAGACTGCGTTTTTCAACTAAAGCCGAGCTAACCATTTCCAGACTGGTTGCTTCAGAAAAACGTAAAGTCGTTTCTTTCTTTAGGCGTGTAGTCTCCACACACATAGCAATGCAAGAAGCCAGGAAAGTGAATATTTTTATTTCTTGTTCTGAAAAAACCCGATGATTGAAGCTGTATCCGACCAAAAAACCCCACAATATCCCTTGATTATCTACCCGACCGATAAGAGCGGATTCACCACCTAACTCTTTTATATAATCAACCAATTTCGGAAATTCTTTAGAATTATTTGATTTGCAATGAATAAGATAAACTGATTGATCCTCAGCTATAATCTGTCGCGAAATGTTATCCAAAATGATATTTGTCTCAACCGGTTTTTCACAAGTTGAGCATCGCAAAACTAGTATTGATGAAGTTTCACATTCATCATCATATTCAAATAGTAAGAAATTATCAAAATCAAGGGTTTTTAAAACGGGCGTTTTTAATAATTCACGAAGTTGCTGCCACTCCAATTTATACTCTCCGTAATAATACCGATATTATTATTATTATACTCTTGTTCCCAGCAGCATTTAAGATATAATCGATTTCATTGGAAACTTAAAAAATTGCAACGACTTCTTAAAGCAGTAGCTTAGTATTTTTTTGAAGTAGTTGCAAACATTAAAAACCCCCACATACGGGGGCAATCAGGCAAAATACCGCCTTATATAGCCATATCTCTGCGGGTGTTGCCAAGTGGTAAGGCAGCAGCTTCCCAAGCTGCTATTCGTGGGTTCGAATCCCATCACCCGCTCTTTTAATTCTTGGGGGCTGTCCCAAATAAGATCAATTATCCTAAGCATTACGAAGTATCTTTTCCTTTATGAAGCAAGATATTTCGTTTTCCTTAACATGACTAAACTAAGTTTTTAAACAGCTCCTCTTGCAATTTATCAGGTATTCACAAATCAGCTAACAATTACTATTGCCTTAGTTTTTTCATATGTTATACTCATATTGCCATTCATCATGAATTCAATGAATTATATAAAGGAGTTTACTCATGAAAGATTTTCTTGCGATTTCAGATTATTCCCCAAAACAAATTCAAGAGATGTTGGATTTAGCTGTCGAGTTAAAAGCAGAATGGAAATCAGGTGGCAATAAGCCAATTTTAAAAAACAAAGTATTGGCTATGATTTTTCAAAAACCTAGTCTGCGTACTCGAGTATCTTTTGATATGGCAATGAGGCATTTAGGTGGGGATGCATTATATCTTTCACCAGCTGAAATAGGCTTAGGAAAACGAGAATCAATTGCCGATGTTGCCCGTGTCATGGAAGGTTATGTCGATGCCATTATGGCGCGTGTTTTCGAACACGAACATGTTATTGAGTTGGCAAAATGGGCACAAATTCCTGTTATTAATGGTCTGAGTGACTATAATCATCCCTGTCAGGCAATGGCAGATGCCTTGACCATTCAGGAAAAATTTGGAAATTTAAAAGGTTTGAATATCGCATTTATTGGAGATGGTAATAATGTCGCCGTTTCGCTGATGCATATTTGCACTAAATTAGGCGCAAATTTTACAATTGCCAGCCCAGTGGGTTATGAGCTGCCGGAAAATCCCGTGAAATTAGCATTTGAATTTGCTAAAGAGAGCGGCAGTATAATTAAATTACTAAATAATCCTCATGAAGCAGTAAAAAATGCCCAGGTAATCTACACAGATACCTGGACCAGCATGGGACAGGAGGAAGAAGAAAAAATCCGCCAAAAAGTATTTCCACCCTATCAAGTCAATTCAAAACTTGTATCAGAAGCAGATCCAAATGTCATCGTAATGCATTGTTTACCTGCTCATCGGGGGCAGGAAATTACCGATGAAGTTGCCGATGGCTTTCATTCTGCCCTCTTTCCACAGGCGCACAATCGCCTTCATGCCCAAAAAGCCATCCTCGTTCGATTATTAGCCAAAGGATAATCAGATCAGCATACATAAGGATGGACCATGAACATCGGAATCCCGAAAGAAAGACGATCGTACGAATTCCGTGTTGGATTGTCTCCCACGGGAGTACAAATTTTATCTTCGCAAAAACATGTTTGTTATGTAGAACATGATGCAGGTTTAGGGGCCGGTTTTACCGACCAAGAATATGAGCGTGCAGGCGCCCGTATCGTTTATTCCCCTCATGAAGTCTTTGGAGGGGCAGATTTATTAATTAAAGTAGCTCGTCCAATGATCGAGGAAATCAATTGGCTGAGATCAAATACTTGTATTGCAGGACTGCTTCATTTGAGTTCTGCAAGAGAAGATAAGATAGATAAACTTCTCAGCAATCAAATTACAACCGTAGCATTCGAGCACCTTCAACTTGATGATGGTTCATACCCAGTGAGGCGTCCCCTGGCTCAAATTGGGGGATTAATGGCTGCACAAGTTGCTGCACGTTTATTACAAAGCGACGCTGGCGGTAATGGCATATTGATGGGGGGAGTAGTTGGAGTGCCTCCAGCCGAAGTCGTGATTATCGGAGCAGGAGTCGTGGGGACATGTGCTGCACAGGCATTTTTAGGGATGGGCGCTCATGTAACGGTTTTAGATGTCGATCTTGACGCACTTCAACGTATTCATGACCGCATACCCGGCATTGTTACCATGATATCGAATCCGGTAAATATTGCCAAAGCCAGTGAAAATGCTGATGTTCTATTGGGGGCAATATTTGTAACCGGTGAACGAATACCAATTGTTGTTACCCGAGATATTGTAAAACGTATGAAACCTCGATCCATCATTCTGGATTTAAGCATCGATGAAGGAGGATGCGTTGAAACATCTCACCCAACAACCCATGACCATCCAACCTTCATTGAAGAAGGGGTAATCCATTATTGCGTACCTAATATTCCCGGTGTAGTTGCTCGTACCTCTACCAATGCATACGTTAATGCTGCTTTTCCGTACATCATGGAAATCGCCAACAACGGAATTGATTTAGCCATCAGTCAAAATTCCGGAATTGAAAGAGCAATTCAAACCCACAGAGGGAAAATGGTACATTTAATCTGCTTATCTAAAGGGAAACGGATGGAGTAATTCATGGCTTGGAACACAATGTATGCATCTCGCGTCGTTTCTGCCGAGACCGCGGTAAGAAACATCAAATCTAACCAAAGGCTCTTCCTTACTGGCAACTGTTCCGTTCCGCAAAAAATCCTGGCAGCCTTGGTTGATTATGCTCCCAATTTACATAATGTTGAAATTTGCCAGGCGCTTACTGTTGGACCAGCAGATTATGTATCTCCAGAAATGGAAGGCCATATCCGGGTAAATACGATGTTTATCAGCGGCAATGTACGGAAAGCTGTTCAAGAAGGTCGGGCAGATTTTACCCCCGTATTATTGTCAGAATTCCCGTTGATATTCAAAAAAGGAATATTACCTATCGATGTGGCATTAATACACGTTTCACCTCCCGATGAGCACGGTTTCTGCAGTTTGGGAATTGAAGTCGGTTTAACAAAAAGCGTAGCTGAATCAGCAAAGATGATCATTGCAGAAGTCAATCAACAAATGCCGCGCACTTTAGGTGATTCATTTATCCATGTAAATCGCCTACACCATATTGTTCCCGTCGATTATCAACTCCCCGAATTACCGATGGGAGATGAAGGTACTTCTGAAATTGTTGAACGTATTGCCCAGCATATCGTCAGCTTGATCCCAGATGGTGCTACTATGCAAATGGGTATTGGAGCAATTCCCGACGCTGTGCTTAAATACCTATTTGATAAAAAGGATCTTGGTATCCACACCGAATTATTTTCAGATGGGATCATTGATTTAGTCGATGCTGGTATCTTAACCAATGCCAGAAAAACGCTTCACCCCGGAAAAATTATTGCTGGCTTCACATTAGGAACACAACGTTTGTATAAATGGGTAGATGATAATCCAATAATCGAATTTCATCCTACTGAATATGTGAACGATCCGTTTGTGATTGCCCAAAATGAAAGAATGGTTGCCATAAATTCCGCAATCGAGGTTGACCTCACCGGGCAAATATGTGCAGATTCTATTGGACATAAATTATACAGCGGGGTTGGCGGTCAATTGGATTTTATCTATGGCGCTTCTCGCTCTAAAGATGGCGTTCCAATCATCGCCCTTCCCAGCACAGCCAAAGATTTTAGCCGAATTGTCGCCACGCTAAAACCAGGCGCTGGCGTTGTGACTACACGCAACCATGTAAGATACGTCGTTACTGAATATGGCATCGCAGATCTTTACGGAAAAACTATAAAGCAAAGAGCACTATCATTAATTAATATTGCTGCACCTCAATTCCGTGAAGAATTAACCCGCCAGGCAAAAGAAATGCATTACTTATGAACCGTCGCGTTAAAATCGCTGCCACTATTGGACCTAGCAGCAAAGACGAAGCAACCATTAAAGGTTTATTAAAAGCGGGTATGAATATTGCTCGCTTGAATTTCTCTCATGGTACCCATGAGGAGCATGCGCTTATCCTTAACCGTTTAAAATCAATCGCTCATGAATTATCTTCTCCGCTGGCAATTATGCAAGACCTCCAGGGTCCAAAAATACGAGTAGGAAATATCACGGCGGGGAGTGTCAATCTAATTCCAAACCAATCGCTTAATTTGACCATTGACCCAATTGATGGCAACGAAAATATCATTCCCGTCGATTTACCACAATTGCCCGAAATTGTTCAAGCAGGTGACCGCATCTTGCTTGATGACGGGAATTTGGAAATTTCAGTAGTAGCTGTTAGCAAGGAAATTATTCAAACCAAAGTGATTACTGGTGGGGAGTTAAAAAGCAATAAAGGAATCAACCTGCCTGGGAAGAGGATAAATATCCCAAGTTTATCGGAAAAAGATATCGAAGACCTGGCTTTTGGCTTACAACAAGGAGTTGATGCAGTTGCGTTATCTTTTGTTCGCACATCTGAGGATATTTATAATCTTAAAAATCACATCACCCGGTTGAATTCTGGGCAGAAAAATCCATCAATTATTGCCAAGATCGAAAAACCCGAAGCGTTGGATAATTTGGAATCTATCGTTTCCAACTCAGATGGTGTTATTGTTGCCCGCGGCGATTTAGGGGTTGAATTATCCCCCGCAATGGTTCCTATTATTCAAAAACGAATAATCACATGCGCCAATAATTATGGGAAGGTTGTTTTTATCGCCACCCAATTGCTTGAATCGATGATTACTAATGTGCGACCGACTCGCGCGGAAGCCTCAGATATCGCCAATGCTGTTTTTGACGGAACAGATGCTGTGCTGCTCACCGGTGAGACAGCTGCCGGGAATCACCCTGTTTTGGTTGTCCAGACCATGGATATCATCATAAAAGAAGCTGAAAAACATATGGCGGAATGGGGAAAACCATGTATTTCTTCGGCAGCATTTTCATCCTCCGATGACGCTTTTTTTATTGCACAAGCCGCTCACGAATTGGCGCGGGATAGAAACGTTGCCGCAATTTCTGTATTTACACAAACCGGTCGAACTGCTCAATTATTAGCAAAAACACGCCCTGATGTAGATATTCTTGCATTCACCCCCAACCCCGACGTATATCATCAATTAAATATGCTTTGGGGAGTAACACCTTATTTGGTGCCGTATGTTGATACGATCGAAAACATGATCAGGGTAGTCGATGAAAAATTATTATCGTCGTCAGATTTTCAACCAGGTCAACAAATGGTAATGGTTTGTGGATTCCCTATAAAAACAATTCGGCCTGCAAATATGACCATTATTCACACAATTGGGGAATCGATATAAACTATTAATCTAATTACAGGGGATAAACACAATAGGGATTTAATTTTTCATATGGTCCCATTCATTCCGTATAAATCCGGAAATCCCTCGAATCGTGTAACACCTCTTGGGCGGTACCTTCCACCAATATCTGATGGCGTTGTTACCCAATGGATATCAGAAAACTTAATAGTACAAAACGAGAAAATACCTGAAGGCTGGATACTTGATCCCTTTGGATCAACACCATTAATCGCAATCGAAGCAGCAAGAGCAGGGTATCGCGTCTTGGTTGCTGCCAACAATCCAATCGCTCGGTTTTTAATCGAAATGGCAGCCAATCCCCCCTCGAAGGCAGAGTTAATAGGAGCATTGGCAGAATTAGCTGGAACAAAAAAGGGGAATGAAAGGTTAGAGCCACATATAAAATCTTTATATCGTACGATATGTGATCAATGCCAACGGGAAGTTATTGCAGAATCTTTTCTTTGGGAAAAACAAGCAGAAGGAGAACCTCCTATACTTTTTGCCCGTCAATATCACTGTCCCTATTGCGAGAAGAAAGGTGAATTTCCGGCAATACAAGCTGATGTGGATTTTGCAGCTCAGTTTTCTGCGAGTAAACTTCATTTTGCACGTGCTCTGGAACGCGTTGCACAAAAAGATGATCCATATCGGGATAACGCCATCGAAGCATTATCTGCATATCTTCCCAGGGCAATTTATGCATTATTCACGATGATAAATAAATTAGATAGCATCTCATTACCAGCTGATAAACTCCGCCTTTTATATGCATTGTTATTATCAACCTGTGATTACAGTTCGACTCTCTGGCCTTATCCTGCCGCGCGATCTCGCCCAAGACAATTAATGATACCAACCCGTTTTAGAGAAAATAATGTTTGGTTCTCTATGGAACAGAGTATAAATCTTTGGGCGAAAAATGATGACGGTGATGAAAAATCAATCGATATCCGAATTTGGCCTGATACTTATATCTCTTCAGGAGGAATATGCATTTTTGAAGGCAGGTTTAAAGAACTCTCAGAACATTTAAATGAATTCCCTATACATGCCGTGATTTCTGCAATCCCTCGGCCTAATCAGCCATTTTGGACTCTATCTGCGCTTTGGGGAGGCTGGTTGTGGGGAAAAGAAGGTGTTGGCGCGTTTAAAAACGTTTTACGGAGGAGACGATATGACTGGGCATGGCATCGATATGAATTACAAACAACTTTTACCAGTATAACTGAAAACATATCAGATGATATCCCTTTTTTGGGTCTGGTAGGAGAAGCCGAACCGGGGTTTATTACTGCACTTTTTTCAGCTGCTAATAATGCAAACCTTTTCGTTTCAGGAGTTGCCATGCGCCCCGAAAGTGGGCAATTACAAGTCATTTTTAAGAAAAATTTTTCAAAAAAAAATACAAATTCATCAAGATTATCTTCAAGTGACGAACAATTATCCGTTGGATTAATATCTAAAGCATATTATCAGGAAACTTTGTCAAACCCTGCCAGGGAATACTTGCGTATGAGAGGGGAACCAAGCAGTTATTTAGCGTTGCATACTGCGATATTAGCAGATTTAGCACATAAACATCTCCTTCAATTCACTTCTGCTGGATTTTCTAAAGATCTTAGCGTTTTACAAGGTGAATCAAGCCAGACATCACATGAAGAATTGGCTAAAATTCATCACATGCTCGAACAATCATTATCCTTTCGTAATGGCTTTTTACGTTATGGTGGCAGTGAAAAATCTGTTGAAGCAGGAAGTTGGTGGCTTCGGCAAGATAAAATATTCCAAGATTACACATTGAAACCTCCTCTTGCAGATCGAGTAGAAATGTCGATCATCCGTTTTTTACAAACTCATCCCTTTACATCAATCCAGGATATCGAAAAATCACTTTGTATTGAATTCCCCGGGTTACTTACCCCTTCTCCTGAGTTGATTCAGGTTTGCTTGGAATCATACGGGGAGCAGAAGCCGCTTGAAAGTAACTTGTGGAAACTTCGTCCACAGGATGAAGCCAGCAAACGGATAGTAGAAATCAGTGAAATGAATTCTTTATTAAATCAAATTGCTCAATCGCTTGGTTTTCAAATTCAAGGGAAAGCCCCCATAATCATGCGCGACGATCAAGGTGATATTCAATTCATTTGGTATATCATAACAACGGGTGTTGTGAGTCCAATATTACTTGGCGAAACCCAAGAGCCGCAAAAATCCTTGATCATTCTGCCTGGCGGGCGGGCAAACCTTGTTGCCTACAAAATTCAACGCGATGCAAGATTACGGCAAGCGGTCGAGAATGGATGGCGTTTTGTGAAATTCCGTCAACTGCGTTTAATATCAAAAAGTATTATCCTTTCAAAATCATTGCTGGAAGAACAATTAAATGCTGACTTATTAACCTATACAGCCCCTCAATTACGGTTATTGTAACCTCTTCTGTTCTTATGGCAACGAATTACTCATTGCCCAATCATCCCCAATGATAATTTCGATTTCGGTTGTACTGTCAGGATTATATGCGAGATTGATGCGATTTTCACTAATATGAAAAAATTCTGTAAAAAATCGTAAAGCTAAGGGTTTTCCAGCATAAGCTGTGATTTTCGTCGTTGAAGCTGTTTGCGGCGCATCCGAAAATCCAATGACATTTGCGCCTAATCCAGTGAAATATTGCGCTGTTCTTTCCCCCAAATTAACTTGGGAACTTCCATTGATTATTGAGATTCTCGCCCCTTCGCTCGCCATTTGTTGCTGCACATTCCCAGGTGTCAAAGGATTAAGCACACCAGAAGATGCGAAGATTTCATTGCGTAACATATGAATTTTATCTGGTATGGGTATCAAAATGCTCAACCCATCGGGTGATGTGCCAAAAATGACCATTTTCTCATTAATTATTCCCTGATAAATATTCTCTTTTGGAACCTGGCTGGCTAAAGCAGCCAATTTTAATGCATCATTTAAAGAAAGATTGGTATGTATGCCAGAAGCCAGTTCTTGATATAAATTGGGAGCCTTTGCAATAAGCGAGGGAAGCAAATCAAAACTGAGGATACGATCTCTTATCCCCAAAATTACTTGCTGCTGCCTCTTTGCCCGATCAAAATCACCTCCCTTTGTATATCGCGCTCGAGCATAAGCAAGAGCCCATTCTCCAGGCAGCACTTGTAAACCTGGTTTTAATTTCTTTTTTGTAGCCGATCCGCTCCCTAAAAGATCCACTGTGATTTCTTCGGGAACATCGATCTTAACCCCGCCTATTTCATCGATAAATTTAACAAAAGCCCCAAAATCTATTTGAGCATAATAATTTATACGCACACCAAGAAATGTCTCAACGGTATCGACAGCTAACCCGGGTCCCCCTTCAGGCAGCTTATGCGCTTCACCCAAGTAGTATGCAGTATTGATTTTTCCATGCTGATAGCCCGGAATTGCTACCCATAAATCGCGCGGGATCGATAGTATTCCCGCCGTCTTTGTAAATGGGTCTAAAGTCAGTAAAATCATGGTGTCGCTGCGGGAATAATCTTTTTCTTCCACCCAATCCCGGTAGTCTAACCCTAATAATAATATAGTAACCCTGCTCGCGCCATCCCAAGGTGTCAGCGAAATTGCATTAGCATCTATCGAAATTCCACTCGGTAAGATCCCGCTTCCAGTAGCATTTCCCGGGATTATATTTTCCCCCTGCTCAGCAATGATATTTCCTCCACTCAATTTTGCCTGCTTTTGATATTGATTGATCATGATTTTGTTAGCCCCCAAGTAAGCTATCCAGCCTCCTATTAAACTTAGAACCATTGTCCCAATTACAATGGTTATCGCGAATTTCTTTGAATTGCACATCATTTGAGAAATAAAATTTTTTACTTTGATCATAATTGTCATCTATGATGAAGGTGTTTCTAAAGGTATTTCTGTTTGATTTTGAATTGGTGTTGGGGTTTCTGTAGGAACCGGTTGATTAGTTGGTTCTTGGGTCACTGTTGGCACTTCTATCGTAGCAGTTGCTGGAGAAATAGTATTGGTGATCAAAATTTGAATTGTCGGTGTTGATGTTGGGGCTTGAGTAGGTGAAACCAGTTGCCATGTTGGTGTATTAATCATAATGGTTGTTTCAGTCATTGTCGCAGTAATGGTTGAAGGTACCGGTGTTTCTGTTGGGGGCGAGCATATGTCATTGGCATCTTTTAATTTATTTTGTAATGAGTTATCTTCCTGAATCGATAATGCTAGTGAATATTGCGATACCGCCTTGCACCAATCTTTTTTTACAACCAACTGATCGCCATATTGAATTAATGCAGACCGATATCGATTTTTTGCAATCCAGCCTGATGAATCCTGTAGATAAGGCGCTGCAGAAGCAACTTGTCCGAAATAATAAACAGCCTGCTCTGGCATCACCTCCCAAAAACTTACTCCATACATATACATTCTTGCCAGGTTCTGCCAAGAACTTGCTTCTGCATCTAAAGGACCAAATTTTTCTGCCAATGCCAGGTCATATATACCGCCTTCTAAATCACCCTTACTCATTATTTTTTCAACACCCAAATACCTCAATGACAGGTACATAAAACCATCCACTTTTGATACCTGGTAACTTTCATCCGATTTTCGTAACGATGCTAAGGTATCAATGGCTTTTTGCCATTCGTGTTGATTTATCAGATTGATTGCTTCCGAGTATAATTCCTCGATTGGACGAAGATCAGGGGTGGGGGTTAAAGTTGGCGTAGGTAAATTTGTGATTATCTGATTGGATAGGTTTGAACCTTTTAATGCTTCCACTAATTTCTCAGCAGCCCCCGGAAAGTTAGCGTCTTTTTCTAAGATATAGACAAAACGCTGCTGAGCTATTTTATATCTTCCAGCAGCAAGATCCTCCTCTGCTAGAATAAATTGTTCTCCTAGCGAAGATGCTAGAGCAATTTTATCCAATTGTTTAATCGAGGATAAAGCCGAGGAATACCCCAAAATTGCCCCGGTGATAGTGCTGGCACAGATAAATATCAAACAAAAGCCAGTTACGATTAATTTGGAGGTAAGCTTAATAGTATGAATTCTAGGAAAACGGATATGGATAAATGGTAATTTTTTCATATAATCATGTTACAAAATTTAAAAACATCCTCTCCCCTTGCATTGTCCATAGACAAACTAATTTTACACGGTTAATTAAAAGCGTAGTTTAATTGTTGATTAGAAACAATAGCTAAAAAAAGATTATCGATGATTGCAAATAATTGGGAAAAATAATTGATATGTACTCTTATCGATATCCCCGCCCAGCACTGACCGTCGACATCGTCATTTTCAGCCTTATCAATAATCGGCTTCATACATTATTGATAAAACGAGCAAACGATCCCTATGCGCACCACTGGGCGCTGCCTGGTGGGTTCGTCGATATCTCCGAAGGCTTGGAAGAAGCCGCATTGCGCGAATTGAAAGAAGAAACCAATATTTCTATTGCTTTTTTAGAACAGTTGTACACATTCGGAGATCCTCAACGAGATCCAAGAGGCAGGGTCATATCGGTAGCTTATTATACTTTGATTCCCAAAAGAGATTCTCCTGATATACAGAGCGGTAGTGATGCCTCAGAGGTAAAGTGGTTTGCGGTAAATTCATTACCCGAATTGGCTTTCGACCATCGATCGATAATCGGTTGTGCAATCGAGCGATTAAAATGCAAGCTGCTGCAAACAGCAATTGGTTTTCTCCTTATGCCCGATCGATTTACCCTACAAGAAATGCAGCGAACCTATGAATTTATTCTTGAACATAAATTAGAACGAATTGATTTTCGAAATCGAATGATTAAATCAGGCATTATCGAACCAGTTCTTAAACATCGTATTGAGAAAAGACAACGTAACAGGCTTTACCGTTTCTGTAATGAAGCAGTTATCAAGTTAACATTAAAAACCAATTGCCATTAATGCTTTAGAAAAAACAACACCCTTTTGGATATAATCTCAAAGGGTGTTGTATTGATGCTGAAAAACTATCAGCTTTTTTAAAACGTCACCCCACTGTGTCGTGTGCAGCAAAGTTTTGAACCTGCCTTCGCAGGTTGGGTCTCGCCTGGTGTAATCCGCCTTGGCTCTGGCCTATCGCGTCATACACTCAAGATTGGGACCCTATTAATGAGTGTTGGCCCAAAACCGGAAAGCAGCATCACGCACACAGTAGGGTTACATTTCTTATACCATAAAAAAACTTGCCTGAACAGATAAACATTAAGAATTGAAAAAAGATTACATTACACTTTTATTAGCGTTATCAGGTTCAGGAGGAAGGTCTAATTTTATATGAAGTTCTTTTAATTGCTCTTCATCTACAGGAGATGGAGCATCACCCATCACATCTCGAGCTGATTGATTTTTTGGGAATGCAATCACTTCGCGAATATTAGGTTCGTCGGCTAAAATCATGCAAATACGGTCGATTCCCGGTGCTATACCGCCGTGAGGAGGTGTTCCATATTCAAAAGCTTCAAGCATATGGCCAAAACGCTGCCGCGCAATTTCTGGATCTAATCCGATTAGCTTGAAAACCTTTTCCTGCAGTTGCCTTTCATGGATACGGATCGACCCCCCGCCAACTTCATAATTATTCAATACTAGATCATATTGCTGCCCTCTTGCCTTTCCCGGATCACTATCAAGCAATGGAATATCTTCCCGCATTGGCGAAGTAAACAAATGATGGCTTGGATCCCACCGCTTTTCTTCTTCGTTCCAAACCACATACGGAAAATCGATAATCCAGCAAAATGCAAGAATGTTTTTATCAATCAAACCTAATCTTTCGCCTAATAATACACGCATCCGCCCAAGGGTTTCATAAACAATAGCCGGTTTATCTGCAATAAATAATAATAAATCACCTGGCTTTCCTTCCATACGGTCAATGATTTCTTGGAGAACCTCGGGAGTGGTGTTTTTTGCAAATGTCGAGCGATGGTCTCCTTGCGCTGAAATAGCCAGATAAGCTAACCCTTTAGCGCCGAATTGTTTGGCATAATCAGTTAATTCATCGATTTGTTTTCTTGTGTATTCTCCACATCCGATAACATTGATTCCCCGGACATGGCCTCCTTTAGCAACAATATCTTCAAAAATCTTAAACCCGCTCTTACCGGCTAAATCGGTAATGTTTTTCAATTCTAAACCGAAACGCAGATCGGGGTTATCCTTGCCAAATCGATCCATTGCATCTTGATATTTCAGTCTTGGGAAAGGTGATGCAAACAGCTTTTTATGAGGCGTCACTTTGGCTACCATTTTTGTAAACATATCCTCGATTAAATTCATCACATCTTCCCGCTGAACGAAAGACATCTCCAGGTCTAATTGGGTAAATTCTGGCTGACGGTCACCACGCTGATCCTCATCCCTAAAGCACCGTGCAATCTGAAAATAACGCTCAACCCCTGCAACCATTAAAAGTTGTTTTAACTGTTGTGGTGATTGTGGTAACGCATAAAATTCTCCAGGATGAACTCGGGAGGGAACTAAATAATCTCTTGCGCCTTCTGGCGTTGTTTTAAACAATATAGGTGTCTCGATTTCCAAAAACCCACGCTCATCTAAATAATCCCGAATAAACTTGACAACTTTATGCCTCAATTCTAAATTCCGCCGCATATGTTCTCTGCGTAAATCGAGATAGCGATATTTCAATCGCGTATTCTCATCAGCTTCTTCATCTTTACTGATAATGAATGGCGGTGTTTTTGCTGGATTTAAAATATTTAATTTCTGGACTTCAACCTCGATATCTCCAGTAGCGATATTCGGATTTTCAGATCCGGCAGGCCGCTTGCGCACAATTCCTTCAACTTGAATGACCCATTCCATTCGCACCGCTTCCATTGCCTGATGCGCATTAGGATTGATTTCGGGGTTTGCGACCACTTGTACTATCCCAAACCGATCGCGGAGATCAATAAATGTTACACCCCCATGATCACGCCGCCGGTGAACCCATCCTGCCAGGGTAACAGTTTTATCTATGTCTCTTATGCGCAATTCTCCGCATGTATGTGTCTTGAACATAACCATACTCCCATACTGAAAAATAAATCGCCCTGCTTTCTTTGCTATGGACGATTATCACCAGAAAATAATTCCTGAAACCGTGCTAAATCGTGATTATAGCATGAGTATCGCTAGTTTAATTTACTAACACCTAATTTTTACTAAACAAAAAAGACCCCGAAGTATTCGATGTCCTTTTTGTTCTTATTAAACTAATTACTAGCTTTAGTCATGTCTGATGTCATGAGATGTTCAATAAAGTGGTTTATGTCATATAACATCCCGTGACATATATCATCTAATAATTTGAGTATAATGGCATAACCCTTTTTGGAATATTGACTAAATATTAAAAGATTTAAATGGAATTTTCATCATGATAAATCAACAAACGGAACAAAATTACCAGGGGATTCTTAATCGATATGGGCAGCTGCTACAACTTCCTGCCCATTCACAACGCGTTACCTTATTGGAGGGCAACACGCCTCTAATTCCTTTACCCCGTTTTGTGGATGAGCTGGGTGGAGGTTTTGAATTTTTAATAAAATATGAAGGGTTAAATCCAACAGGTTCATTCAAAGATCGAGGTATGACTGCAGCTATCAGCGAGACACTTGGAGCGGGCTCCAAAGCAGTAATTTGTGCTTCGACAGGCAACACTGCGGCATCAGCTGCAGCTTACGCAGCAAGAGCCGGCTTGAAAGCGTATGTATTAATTCCCCAAGGAAAAGTGGCTACAGGCAAGTTGGCTGGCGCCGTTGCATACGGAGCACGTGTGATCCAAATCGAAGGCTCCTTTGATGACGCCCTAACTTTGGTTGTTCGCCTTTCCCAAAATCACCCAATCGCTTTGGTGAATTCTATCAATCCATATCGTCTGGAAGGGCAAAAAACCGCTGCCTTTGAAATTTGTGATGCACTGAAAAAAGCCCCCGATTGGTTATGTCTTCCTGTAGGGAACGCTGGTAATATTACTTCCTATTGGATGGGCTTTAAGCAATATAACGATTTATTTGGATCTGGTTTACCAAAGATCTTGGGCGTTCAAGCCGCGGGAGCTGCCCCCCTTGTAGCAGGACATCCTATCGATTTTCCCGAAACGATCGCGACAGCAATCCGCATAGGAAAACCAGCCAGGGGTGAACAGGCATTGCAAGCCGCTGAAGAATCACATGGCAAAATTATTGCAGTCAGCGACCAAGAAATTCTCTCCGCCCAAAAACGACTAGCTCAGGAAGGCATTTGGGTAGAACCAGCCTCCGCAGCAGGTCTAGCAGGTTTTATTCGCCAGGTAAACGCTGGACATATTGACCCAAAAGGAAAGCGAATTGTAACCATTTGTACCGGTCATGGTCTTAAGGACCCCGATACTATATCAAAAAACATGCCGCAACCCGATTTAATTCCATCCGATTTACACATACTCGAAAAAACTATTCTGGGTGAATAACATATTGTCTTACTCACCCAGGATATGAGTCTTTGTTCGATGGAGTGGTTGATAACCCTGTGAAGCCATGTCTGCCGGTGGGAAAGTCGCTTCATCGGGTTTGTCGGATAAACCAAAAACCAGCACGCCTTTTTGTCTGCAGATTAAAGCCAAATCACGCACTTCTTTGGTGATCATAATTTCTTCATTGACCATTTTTTCAATGGGTAGAATATCCTTAATACATCCCATTCTCCCGATGGTCGTTTTATATTCGTTATATCGAAAAGCTTTGAACGGTGTGGGATCCCCGGCAAGGTTTAAACGGTATACATCCTCATGGACAGTAATCAATCCCGCGGGAAGATTATGTTTTTCTTGTTCGACATGAGCAATAAATTCATTGAATGTAGATACTTTACCACTTTCGATATCTTTTATCAGATTTTCGAAAGAATAAAATCCGCTCTGAATAATTAAACAAATGTAACAAAGGTAATCTTGATTATCAGCTGTGAATTTGTGATACTCGGGTTGATTGAGAATATCATAAACTTGAAGAAATGTTGGCAAATTAAAATTTTCGCCTAATAAATTAGCTATCGTATTTTGAACTGCTTGAACACGCGCCCGATCTATCACTTGACCATTTCGCCCGCGTGCCCCTAAGGCTGTTTTATCCAGATCGATTACCAGAGCAGTTTCATCCCCCAAATTAATATTTTTAGCCTGGCAATACTTTAAGAATGATACATCGAATATTCCTTGGCATTTTTCGTCATCCAATGCAATCCACCGATTTGAAAACAACACATTTTGGCGGTCAGTTATGGATTTTATTTCTATATAAGGAGGTTTTTGATTCTCCGAGCCAATAAAAGCGACACCATCCCAATTACCTTCCCGGCATATATTTGTAAATGCCGTAACATCCAATAATTGTGTATCACCCAAGAAAATCAATTGTTTTATTTTTTTATTAGGGGAATGGATAGTATGGGCATGTTTAAGCAGGGAAACAATTACCTTGGCATAATTTGCTTCGCTTTTCCGGGGAATAGCCTTTTGGGATAAATTAATTTCTGCAGATACTATTTCGAATGACGGCAATCGTGAGTCTGCCGGATTCAAATTTCGATAAACAATATTATCAGCTATAAAATCACTAACAGACCCCAATCCATAAATCTTCATTGATGTTCTCCTAAGATAAGTTCATGTAAAGCCATAAGACCTTCATTTGCATCTGCCTGACTGACTACCATGCTGATAGACACTTCAGATGACCCTTGTGCTATGGCAATTACATTGACTTTTTTATTGCCCAATGCACTAAAAATCCTCCCGGCAATACCAGGAGTTCGAATCATCCCTGCCCCAACCATAGTAATGATCACCACTTCGTCTGTCGCCCAAATGCGATCAATATCTCTTTTAATAATTTCATTTTCAAACGTATCTTCAAGAGCAGAAATAACCCCATCCGCAGCTTCCATAGGTACTGCAAAACAGATCGATTGCTCAGATGAAGCCTGGGTGATTAGGGGTACGCTTGTCCCCGTCGAAGCCACTGCAGCAAAAGCCCGCGCTGCGACACCCGGCACTCCCAGCATACCTCTTCCTTCCACTGTAATCAACTTTTGTCCTTCGATCGTAGTTACAGCTTTAATCGCCCCTTTACTATTGTTATGATTATCGGGGATTAAACGAGTACCTGGATGATCAGGATTAAAGGTATTGCATATCCGTAAATTTATCCCCGCCTCCACAATTGGACGAATTGTTTTGGGGTGAAGGACTTTTGCCCCAAAGTATGCCAATTCAGCCACTTCTTTATAGGTTAACTCGGGAATTGTTTGTGCGTGCGGCACGCGTCGCGGATCAGCGCTCATGACTCCATCAACATCCGTCCATATCCATACTTCATCGGCTTGTAATGCAGCTGCGATAATCCCTGCAGAATAATCGCTTCCGCCTCTGCCCAGAGTTGTAACAATCCCATCCGGAGTCGATCCGATAAAACCGGTAATTATAGGGATTTTCCCACTGTTGAAAACAGGTTGTAAAACTTGTTTCGTGATTTTTCCAGTTGCTTTGAAGTCGGGGTGAGCGTTTTGAAAACAATTATCGGTAACAATTAATTGCGTCGATTCCACCACTTGAGCTGCAACTCCTTTATCTTCGAGCGCAGCTGCCAATAACCGAACACTCATTCTTTCGCCTAACGAAGAGACAGCATCAATCGCTCGTGGGGTTGCTTCACCTAAAACTGCTATCGCTTGACAGAGGTTGATAAAATCAGAAATTAGGTGCGAAATTTCCTGTTTTACCTGCTTTCTTCTTATTTGGTCACAAATCAATTTATCTGCAATCTTTTCGTGTGCCTGACGGATTTCTGAATCTGCCTGATAAATCGATTGCATTTCTCCCTGAGAAGATTTTGCCGCGCCTTTCAACAACCAATTGGTAACACCGGAGAGCGCAGAAGTGACCACTACAACATTCTTCCACTCGTTTTTTGCTGAATCGATTATCTTCAGCGTTTTTTCCATCGCTTCCGAAGTACCAACAGAAGTTCCACCAAATTTCATAACAAGCGTATTTTTAGGATCGTTATTCTGTGTCTTGGTCATAATGTATGCCTCCGGTAACAAAACACCCCACATAAGATGGGGTGTTGTTATTTAGAAATTGCATCAAATCCGAGTCAATACTTCAATAACTCTAGCCCCAACCGTTTATCACGGTATGGTAGTTATAGTAGAAGAAGTAGTAGTCAGACTCGTGAATGTTGCTAATTCAGCTGGTATCATATTGGGCGCAACTATATCATTCCCTGAGATGTTCGTCAAGGAAAAATTCACACAATTGTAATTATTTTGCTAAGAATTTTTTTTTAAGATTATCAAATGTGTTTAGATTATTCAATACAGGCAAAGATGATAATCAAATATATAAATTTGTTATAATCAATAAATGGGAATTTATTCAACTTAATCCGTTTTTCGTTACATCTTTCCTGACAAAAATGTATATATCTACTCCTGACTAACTGAAAAAAGAGGTTATACTTTCCAAGGTTTGTGAAAATCGCCACTTAGTTACACAAAACAATGAAATTATTAAAAAATAAATTCAAAAAATAATTCAATGGGAGTGTCAATGGATAATCCATCTTCTTTACCTTCTTTTGATCCGGTTCATGATGTCTATCATTATAAATACCAACCCCTCGATGCAATTTTCTCCCCAAAGAATGTTGCAGTTATTGGTGCCACAGAAACACAAGGAACAGTCGGACGAACCGTATTATGGAATCTAATTAGCAGCCCCTTTGGAGGCGCAGTATTCCCGGTGAATCCCAAGCGTTCCAGCATTCTTGGCATTAAAGCCTATCCAAACATCGCATCGGTTCCAGAACCGGTTGACTTGGTTGTCATAACAACTCCCGCACCATCCATTCCAGGAATTATCAGTGAATGCGTAGATCAAGGTGTCCGTGGTGCTGTCATTATTTCAGCCGGGTTTAAAGAAATAGGTCCCGCAGGTGCAGAACTTGAAAGGCAGATTCTTGAACATGCCAGCAGAAATGATATGCGTATTATTGGACCAAACTGCCTTGGAGTTATGAGTCCAATCACCGGACTGAATGCCACATTTGCCAGCACCATAGCAAAACCGGGAAATGTAGGTTTTATCAGCCAAAGCGGAGCGCTGTGTACCGCAGTTTTGGACTGGAGTCTAAAACAAAATGTTGGGTTTAGCGCCTTCGTTTCGATCGGCTCCATGCTTGATGTTAACTGGGGTGATTTAATCTATTACCTCGGCGATGATCCAAACACAAATAGTATCGTTATTTATATGGAAACAATTGGCAACGCTCGGGCATTTCTCTCAGCCGCCCGTGAAGTTGCTATGACCAAACCGATTATTGTAATCAAACCAGGAAGAACAGCCGGTGCTGCAAAAGCCGCTGCTTCGCATACTGGTTCACTTACCGGAAGCGACGAAGTGTTAGAAACAGCATTCCGGCGCAGTGGAGTTTTACGAGTTAATACCATCGCAGAATTGTTCTACATGGCAGAAGTCCTTTCTAAACAACCGCGCCCAAAGGGACGCCGTTTAACTATCCTCACAAACGCTGGTGGTCCAGGTGTATTAGCAACCGATGCCTTGATCACCCACGGAGGTGAACTCACAGAGTTATCTCCAGAAACGATGGAAGCATTCAATCAACTTCTTCCCGCCGTGTGGAGCCATAACAATCCGGTCGATATCATTGGAGATGCAAGCCCCGAGCGATACGCGAAAGCATTAGAAGTCGCAGCAAAAGACCCCAATAGCGATGGAATGCTGGTCATCCTAACACCCCAATCGATGACAAAACCAACCCAAATTGCCGAAGAACTGCGAAAATATTCACAAAGTTTTGGGAAGCCAATTCTTGCCAGCTGGATGGGAGGTGATGAGGTTGCCGAAGGCGCAAATTTACTCAATCAAGCCAACATCCCAACCTTCCCATATCCAGATACTGCAGCTCGTATGTTCGATTATATGGCTCAATTTGCCGACAACTTGCGCAGCCTGTATGAAACTCCAGCCTGGAACCCTATCAACAATCACGATCTATACGATCGGGAAAAAGTTGAACAAATCATTGCCCATGTACGGGAGACAGGTCGAACAATTCTTACAGAGTTTGAATCGAAAGAATTATTAAAAGCATATGGTATTCCCACAGTAGAAACCCGCATTGCACTTACTGAAGATGAAGCAGTAAAAGCAGCAGAAGAGATTGGTTTTCCTGTTGTATTAAAGCTTCACTCCGAAACCATCACTCACAAAACTGATGTTGGAGGTGTTCAGTTAAATTTAACTGATGCTGAAGCAGTTCGAAATGCATTCAATTCAATTAAGTCCTCAGTCATCAACAAAGCTGGAGAAAAATCCAAGGATGGCACACCCAATTTCTTGGGTGTTACAGTTCAACCCATGGCAAAACTGGAAGGTTATGAATTAATTCTTGGAAGCAGCGTTGATCCCCAATTTGGACCGGTTCTGCTATTTGGTTTGGGTGGTCTATTGGTTGAGGTATTCAAAGATCGCGCTCTTGGATTACCGCCGTTGAACGCTATACTCGCCCGGCGAATGATGGAACAAACTAAAATCTACAAAGCCTTGAAAGGTGTTCGCGGGCGAAAAGCAGTCGACTTAGAAGCCCTAGAATTATTGCTGGTTCACTTCAGCCGGTTAGTAGTCGATCATCCATGGATTAAAGAATTGGATATCAACCCCTTATTAGCTTCTCCAGAACATTTATTAGCTCTTGACGCACGGGTTGTCATTTATGATGCTTCCACGAAAGAAAGCGACCTGCCGGCATTGGCTATACGCCCTTATCCAATCCAATATGTCGACACGTGGAAGGCAAAAAATGGTTGGGAAATCACTATACGCCCAATTCGACCTGATGATGAAATACCATTAGTCGATTTTCATGAAACACTGTCAGATCGAACCGTATATTTACGCTACCTGCATCCTATGCTCTTGAATCAACGCGTTGCTCACGAACGATTAGCTCGCATTTGCCATAGTGATTATGATCGTGAAATCACATTAATTGCAGATTATAAGGATCCCGTAACCGGTCAATTTAAAATATTAGGTGCAGGAAGGTTAAGCAAACTGCATACAATGAACGCTGCTCGTATCAGCATTTTAATCAGCGATCTATGCCAGGGGCTAGGAATTGGCACCGAATTACTTAGACGAATTATCCAGGTTGCCAAGGATGAAGAACTTCAAGAAATCGAAGCCGTTATCACTCAAGATAACCAAGTAATGAATCATATTTTCACAAAACTTGGTTTTACCATGACGCCAGTCGAAGATAATAAGATCAGTGCCAAACTTGCCTTAAATTAATAATAATTATACCTGCTCAATCAGACTGGGTGAGCAGGTATATAACATAAAAAAACACCCGGCTTTTTCGAGTACCGGGTGCTTTTTTATTTACTACTCATCGAATGAAAAGGTCGATTCGGAATAATAACGAAGAGCGTTTGCTGCCATTCGTTCCATCATCCAATTTTCCAACCATTTTTCCTTTTGTTCGAGTGTCCAATTAGAATTTAAAATCGATAACGGAATATTAATATGTAATGCGCGATGAGGAATGATATGACGGGTTACACCGCTGGGTACTTTTTCGCCATTTTTTGCGATCATTAAAATATCCGATGGGCTGTAATGTGGAAAAACAACCAAAGCCACAATATCCGGATAATATGGTTTTTGAATCTCCCAAATATCATTGGATGCTCTAAATATATCTGCTTTTCCCTTATAAGAATCGACAATTTTATTCAATATATGAATATCATGTAATATTTTCCCCTCCGGACTTACCACGATGCGAACCCCCTCATCATTTATTATATACGCTGCTGCAACATTGGTGGCAAGTGCTTCTCTAGCGGTTGTTAATGAACAGCTTTCAAGTTTTAATCCAGTAACTTTAGTCAATTCGTGATCGAATAATTCTGGAGACATGCCAGAAACTACATGATACCAGGTATCCAATTCAACACCAGGATCAGCGTAGCTGACAAGTTGAACTACTATGTGAGGAACGCCCATCTTCTTAAAAGCCATCGAACGATTGGCACCATCGAGAATCATGTATTTATCATCTTCTGGGATTAGGGAAACAATTGGCGGATTTTTTAATATCTGCTCATCCATTACCCTTTTGATTAGTTTTTCAACACGACGGGGGTCTGTATCCTCATGAGGGACCAACAAATCAGTAGGGACAAATTTCAATACGGGCAAATTGGTGCTTGTTCTCATATTCTTCTCCAGCCCCTTATTATATCTGTTTCTATAAATTTTTCATTTATTTTCTTAAACCCAAAATTCAAGTATGTTGCATAAGGTTTTTTCTAAAATACTAATGGTTTAGACAGTAAGGTCTTTAGAGAAGTATTTTTCGAAGAATCATGATTGAATTTGTCCACTCAATATTTTTCAAAGTAGGAGTTTTTCAACAGTCTCAGTATAATTTTATATTTGGCAGATAGTTCAGGATAAGGTAGAATTAGCCCTTGGAATTGGTTTTGGAGGTATTGATTGTCTTCTGGGATGAACATCGTTGATAAAACTTCTGATCATTATAACCAACCATCCAAAAAAAGTATTGGGTTGGTTTTATTCAATATTCTGGTAAATATTCTCGTCGTTTTATTAATTGCTTTAGCAGGATATTTAGCCTGGAATAAATTGATTGTTAAAAACAATAACTATGTTCTTTTCAATTCAATTCAAAAAGAACATCCAGAACAACCCACTCCTATTCCAACGCAAGCTGATTCAACCACACCAATTAACCTTTCTCCACTTCAGGCAAGTATTTCCGTAGATAATTCAGGTATTGGCAGGAACGCTGAACCGTTAACTACCATTCCAGATCGCCCTTCTGAGAATATTGTTACTTATACAGTACAAACCGGCGATACCTTGTTCACGATTGCTGAAGCGTTTAACATCAAACCCGAGACATTATTATGGGGAAATTATGAAACTCTGCAAGATAATCCTCACTTTTTAAAACCCGGACAGGTTTTAACAGTATTGCCAGTAAATGGCACCTATTATCAATGGACCGAGGGAGATACAATCGAAAAAGTTGCTGCTTATTTTAAAACAACACCTGAGGATATTGTATCCTTTTCAGGGAATAATATCGATCTCACCATGCTAAACGAAGAAAATTCTGGAATTGCACCAGGCACTTGGATTATCGTAAAAAATGGACGCCGCGCAATTAAAGATTGGGGACCACCAGCAATAACCCGCTCAAATCCCGCTTCAGCTCGATATTATGGCGCAGGTTCATGCGGTTCAGTATACGAAGGTGCGGTTGGAACAGGTTCCTTTGTCTGGCCTACAACAGATCATACCATTTCTGGTAACCAATACAACCACGATGTTCACCCGGAAATCGATATCGGTGGTCAGATTGGTAATCCCGTCTATGCAGCCGATACTGGCGTGGTGGTATATGCAGGATGGAGCGATTTTGGTTATGGATACCTTCTCGTGATCGACCATGGCAATGGATGGCAATCAGCATATGCACACCTAAACTCAGTCGGCGCAAGCTGCGGTCAAAGCGTAATCCGAGGCGGCTTGGTTGCCACGCTGGGTTCCACCGGAAATTCAACCGGACCTCATTTACACTTCTAGCTTGTGTTTAATGGCGTCAAAGTAAATCCTCTCGAATATGTGCAATAAACAAAAACAAGAATTCAATAATAATTCGATTCCAAAAGAATGTAATTTTAACTTGCCCAAAATATACTTTGCATTTAGAACAAACTGATGTACAATCCAACAAGGAAGCAAACTTAGTTTATTTATTTTATCTTTTTTGGAGGAATAGCTCATGTCGCAATATGGTTCATCCGAGGTGACAAGTGATGATAAGTTATGGTCAGCATTAGGGTATCCAATTCCCTTGGTTCCTATCATTGTTCTATTGATGGAAGAGAAGAAAAATCGACCTTTTCTAAGGTATCATGCAATCCAGTCACTGGCATTCAATGTAGCACTTTTTGTTGTAGTATTTGTAATCAGCCTCATCACGCTCGGGTTTGGAGCCGTATGCGCTCCCGTAGCTTGGTTAATCACCCTTTGGCCCGCCTACGAAGCCTATCAGGGCAAATTAGTTGAACTCCCAGTTATCACAAATTTCATAAAGAAACAAAATTGGGTATAACCGATTAAAGAATCGGTAAATAAAATATTTTTACAATTCAAAAGCGTCGCAGGGAAGAGACCCAGATAAATTGGGCACCGAAGGTGCAAATCGAGCACCGTCAAGAGCTAGATGAAACTCTCATGTAAAAGGACCCTGGTGCAGATATCCTCTGGAAAGCTTCAAGCGATATTACTTATCGCAAGACACCGAAGGGGCAAGTGCATAATTGCACGAATCTCTCAGGTAATAGACAGAGGCGCGCGGCATTGATTGCGTGCGCCTTTTCGTTTTTTAAAATACTTTTTATTAATTGGAGGTAATCTCATGAATATTCCTGCTACAAATAAATATACAAATAATGACGAATGGATAAAAGTCGACGGTAATATTGGCACCATCGGCATTTCCGACTATGCACAAGAACAGCTCTCTGATATTGTATTTGTCGAGATCACCGTTTCAATTGGCGATGTGATTAAGCAAGGTGATTCTTGTGCAACCATCGAATCGGTAAAAGCAGCTGCGGATGTTTATGCACCTGCCAGCGGAAAAGTTATCGCAATAAATGAATCGCTCCCCGATAAACCCGAAACCGTCAACAGCGATCCATATGGTGATGCCTGGATGGTAAAAATCGAACTCTCCAATCCATCTGAAATTGACAGCCTATTGGATGCGTCTGCTTATGAGGCGTTAATCAAATCAAAAGAATAATATTTCTCAAAAAAAAATGAGGTGATTATGTACATCCCCCATACCGAATCTGAACGGGAAGCTATGCTTTCAACGATCGGTGTTAAACAATTGGAAGACCTTTTCTCCAATATTCCTTCGAATAAAAGGTTCCCCCAATTAAATCTGCCCGAAGCTATCACAGAAATGGAAATATTTTCAGAAATTCAAGATCTAGCTTGGGCAAATAACACAACGCAAGATATGGCCTGCTTCCTTGGAGCAGGTGCTTATAACCATTATATACCAGCAGCTGTCGATTCAATCCTTAGGCGGGGTGAGTTCTATACCGCTTATACACCCTATCAACCTGAAATTTCTCAGGGAACATTACAGGCTATTTTCGATTACCAAAGCCTTATCACGGCATTAACGGGTATGGAGGTAAGCAATGCCTCCCATTATGATGGCGCTACAGCAGCAGCCGAAGCAATAACCTTGGCAGATGCCCATTTTCGAGGTAAAAGAACCAAATTTATCTTATCCCCTACTCTGCATCCCCAATATAGACAAACGATTCGAACTTATAACCAGGGAACAGGATTTTCCTTCGTTGGTGATGATCAAGACCTTTCTGCTGCGCCGGATTCATTATCATCACTTATAGATGAAAACACCGCACTGGTTTTTGTCCAATATCCTGATTTCTTTGGGCGGATATATGATTTATCAAAATTAGCCAATATCGTCCACGAAGCGGGAGCTCTTTTTGCCGTAGCGATCAATCCAATTGCATTGGGAATGCTTACGCCTCCTGGCGAGTTTGGTGCAGATATTGTCACGGGTGAGGGGCAGCCATTGGGCATACCCTTGTCATTTGGTGGACCCTACCTGGGATTATTTACTACACGCAAAGAGTTCGTCCGCAAAATGGCTGGGAGATTGGTTGGAGAAACAACTGATTCTAAAGGACAACGTGCCTATGTGCTTACGCTAACCGCACGAGAACAGCATATCCGTCGTGAAAAAGCAACGTCTAATATCTGTACAAACCAAGGATTAATGACACTGGCTGCAGCTGTTTATTTGAGCTTACTGGGGAAACATGGGTTGCGGCAGGTCAGCGAGTTATGTTATCACAAAGCTCATTATGCAGCCCGTCAAATCGATAAGGTCGCAGGATATAAACTATGGTCGAATACCCCCTTTTTCCATGAATTTGTGGTTCGTTGCGATAAACCAATTGATGAAATCAATGAGCATCTCTTAGAGCATAATATTCTTGGCGGCTACGATCTGGGCTTGGATTATCCAGCTATGAAAAACCATATGTTAATTGCCGTAACAGAAATGAATACCAAGGATGAGATTGATTCCCTGGTAGAGATTTTAGCGGAGGTTTCCCATGACTGAACCTTTATTATGCGATCTTTCGGTTCACGATCGAATCGGTTTTCGGTTTCCGGAATGTGATGTCCCTAAAGAACCATTAGCCGAATCATTACAGCGCAAAGATCTCCCACTCCCTGAACTTTACGAAGCAGATGTCATTCGCCATTTCACGCGATTATCTCAACTAAATTACGGCATCGATCTTGGTTTTTATCCCTTGGGTTCATGCACCATGAAATATAACCCGAAGATTAATGAAGAGACTGCTCGCTTACAGGGATTGACTGCCGTGCATCCACTGCAACCAATCGAGACAATCCAAGGCTGTCTGGCAATGATGTACGAAGTTCAAGAATGGCTTAAAGAAATTGGCGGATTTGCAGGGGTTACCTTACAACCAGCTGCCGGCGCCCATGGCGAA
>JAAZNS010000416.1 GCA_012798185.1 Chloroflexota bacterium
CCCATCTTGGTGCCAGGTCCCAGATACGAATTTTTGACCTCGCCAAAATTCCCCATGTGAACGCCCTGAGCCAGGTGAGCGCCGCTGCGTAAATGAGCGTAAGGTCCAATATCCACATTGTCTTCTAATATTGCTTTTTCAACAACCGAATAAAATACTTTACATTGGTTTCCTATCTGCGCATCGCTGATGATAGTATGCGGTCCCAAGCAACAATTTTCCCCAATTTCGGTTTTGCCTTGAATGATGGTATCTGGATAAATAATCGTGTCCATTCCTAATGAAACGCTTGATTCGATATAAGTCGTTGCGGGATCTACAATGGTAACACCCGCCATCATCCATTGCCGGTTAATCCTTTGGCGCATAACGGCTTCTGCCTCTGCCAGGTGAACTCTGGTATTGATGCCAATTGCTTCAGTGCTATCGGTCAACATCATTGCTTGAACCGATAGTCCATCCCGAATGGCAATTCCCACCAGGTCGGTGAGATAATATTCTCCCTTGGGAGAAAGGGGAATCCGTTTAAGGTTGGCGATAAGCCATTTCGCGTTAATACAGTATATACTGGAATTATATTCTTGAATGCGTAACTGGTCAGGTGTTGCTTGCGCTTCTTCGATTACCGCCTGGATTTTCCCCCGAGCATCTCTCACTACTCTGCCAAAGCCCCGAGAATCTGTTCCGCCAATTGATACCAGCGTTATCGGACCGGGATGCTTCTTTTGCATCTCCACTAGATTCATCACCGTTTCATAATGGAAAAGAGGCATATCGGCAGCCATAACTAATACCAGGTCATCGTCATTCCCCGGTAAGTAAGGTGCTGCCTGAAGGACCGCATGCCCCGTCCCCAATGGTGGATTTTGCTCCACGAAGCAAACCTGGTCACCCAGGTATTCCTTGACTTTTTCTGAATTATGCCCCACCACGACAATGGGTTTTTCTCTGGTAATCCGCTTAGCGTTTTCTACCGAATACCAGATCAGCGGTCTTCCAGCTAACGGGTGCAGCACTTTTGGCAATTTAGAACGCATGCGCGTCCCCTGACCAGCAGCTAAAATAACAGCAAATAACTTCATTGGTTTTACCTTATTATTTTAAAAAAATCGAGCATCACACCAAAAAACAAGCGGTGTAAAGCTCGCCTTATGTGAGATCAAGAGATCAATCCTCAAAAGAAATTTTTGGATCTTTAATAAACCCAATTAAAATCCATTCATTAAACAGGCTGGGGCGCTCGGATTCGAACCAAGATAAACGGATCCAAAGTCCGCTGTGCTACCATTGCACCACGCCCCAATGCACTTCTCGGGCAACAAAGCGGTGTGTATTTTATCATAGTCAGGTGTGGTAATGCAATAGCCATATTCAATCATATTTTATCGTCGTCGGGGGTTAAACCCATTTTACGTGCCTGCTCATATGAAAATGCATCAGTAAAAGACTCATTGCTGGGTAAGGTGTCTTTTGCCAAATTATTCCAAAAATCATCCACCAACCGAGGGTTAAGATCTTCGCTGGATTGGTTTTGGAAAATATTTTCAAGTTCGCCGGTTCGATCTTCATCTTGTTCCGTTTCGATGGGAGAAACCGGAGAAATTGCAGATGATGGTTCAACTAAATCGGGCTGCTTTTGTCCGCCAACGATTAGTTTTTTCAATTCTGCTACGACAATGGGCAGCTGCTGTAAAGTCAAACCCAAGACTCCTGCTTTTGTGGGGGCTTCGGTCAGAACGACCAGAGCAAAATGCGAACCGACATGCGCAATGAATACATTGTATTTTCCGCCGCCAAAATAGGATAAATCTTCCGGATGGTGGCTTTCGATAATATTGGATACCCGCTCACTAAGATTTAAGGAAACCATGACGAATGGAATTAATGATGGCAGGATGCTGCTATCGGGCAGTTCTCCGCTTTGGATAAAAACCTGCCCCATTCGGCTGAGCAGAATCATTGATTTTGCCTCGATACGCACTCGAATTTTCTCCAGCCAATCCAACAATCCTGTGGTGGGTTTCTCGATAGATACTGCCTCCGGATGCGCTTCCGGCGGAAATTGAGTCGGTGTGGTAAAACCTAAATAATGGGATACTGTTTCCAGAAATTCCGGCATTGGCACCGGTTTGAAAAAATAAGCATTTACGCCAGATTGCATAACCGATTGGCGGATTTCTTGATCAACTACTCCGGTAATAATAATGACTTTAATTTGAGGATTGCGCGAGCGGACTTTCCGAAATAATTCTAATCCGCTAATACCCGCCAGGCGGACATCGGCAATCATTACGTCAAACTCCTGACGGCTTGCCAGGAGTAGTCCTTCTTCCCCCGATGGTACATCCATAATGATGAGGTTTTTGCTTAACGATTCCAAACCGGCACGTAACATTCGCCGGACATCACTATGGTCTTCTACTAATAGGATCCGCTTCGCACTCATACACAAAAATTGTATCACATCGCATATAATTTGAAATTATCAATACGCGAATTAATCAATATATTTAAATGAAAGCATCTTTGAATTAAAAAATGCTCTGCGGATTATGCAGAGCATACCACATTTAAGATTTTTTTTCTACCTCTTTCGCTTAGATTTCCCCACATATAAAGCAATACCGATGATTCCTATGGTCAACCCGCTCACCGAAGCACCGTATGAAATAAAATTCAATGCAAACGTGCTTTCCAACATTTGCATGACCATCAGTAATGGAATAAACCAGCCTATAAGAAGCAGGCAAAATCCAATGATGATCATCATACGCGGGTGAGATACGATCATTGATATAACCAACACGAAACCAAATGGCCGGGTTCGGGTTCGAATTCAGGAGGTTCTTTTATATTACATAAATCTGCGATAAATTTTGGACAGCGCGGGTGGAACCGGCATCCTTCTGGAGGCTTTACTAAACTGGGCGGCTCACCCGGCGGCACTTCCTTAAATGTCAATGCGTTGCGAGCATCAGGATCAGAAGTAGCCGCTAATAATGCGCAGGTGTATGGGTGATAGGCATTATTTAATAACAAGCGTACATTTGCTTTTTCGACCAAATTTCCGGCATACATGACAAAAATACGCTCAGAAAAATATTTTACTGTGGATAAATCATGGGTAATGTAAATGAAAGAAAGATTATGAGACGCCTGCAATCCACGTAATAATTTTAATATCTCAACACGAACTGAGGCATCCAGCATCGATACCGGCTCGTCTGCAACGATCACTTTAGGTTCCCGGATCATTGCCCTGGCTATGACCACGCGCTGCTGCTGCCCTCCGCTTAGCATATGAGGAAACTTAGGCAGAAAATCTTCGATAGGATACAGTTTTACTTCTTCGAAAACCTTACGAATCCGCTGGGCGCGTTGGTGCGGATCACTCATTCCGCCAATTTTCAAGGGTTCTTCCATGATACGTTGAACGCTCATAAATGGCGGAAGTGCACCATAAGGGTCTTGTTGTACATACCCAACATGTGAACGGTACCATCGCATCCCTTGAGCATCCAGTTTCGAAATATTTTTCCCTTCGAAAAGGACTTCACCCTTGGTTGGCTGATACAGCCCAAGGATTGTTTTCATCAAACTGGATTTTCCACATCCGCTTTCTCCCACGACTGCAATCGCTTCACCATATGCCAGGTCAAAATTAACACCATCCACAGCCCGTACATATCCTGCGTTTGCTAAACCCCAACGCCGTAACTCGAACCACACATGCAAATCTCTCACCGAAAGCAAGGCGTGATTATTCCCTTGAATGGTAGGTTCTTCTACTGCAGTAACATTACTTTGAACACTCATCATTTGCTCCTGTTTTCAAGAAAATAACCAGCATTTAATTTTTCTTCCCCCTTTATCGATAACCGGAGGGTCTTGATCGCATTTTTCATATCGGGATGGACACCGGGCAGCAAACCTGCAGCCTGAGGTCAATGCAATTAAACTGGGTGGCTGCCCAGTGATGAATATCGGGTCAGCATCGGCGCGCAGCCGGGGTACACTTGCCATGAGCAGCTTTGAATACGGATGCAGCGGTTCTGCAAAGAACCGCATAGCATCGCCAACTTCCACAATCTGTCCGGCATACATAATGGCTACTTCATCTGCCAACTCTGAGGATGTGGCAATATCATGTGTAATCAAGATATAACTGGTGCCAAGCTCTTGTTTAATGCGCTTTAA
>JAAZNS010000045.1 GCA_012798185.1 Chloroflexota bacterium
CGAAGCCGCCTTCGGGAAGATCACCGAGGAGGATAAAGTACTATTAAGTTTTTCGGTTACAACAGAAACAAAACGGAAATTGCAAGAGGTTTCCAGTATAACCGGCAAATCTATGACTGCCCTGCTTACGGAGTGGGTAACGAATTATAATATAGGTAATTCTGTTCATCCGACATAACCAATTTGCTAAAACCTATTGACAATTCGTTGGGAGCTGTGTATAATATATTTAACAAATTAGAATTTCAGGAGGCATGATGAATAAAAAATTTTCTCAAGTGACAATAAATTTAGAGCAAGAAGATGTTAAAGCGTTATCCGAATTGATGCAAAAAGACGGTTTTACTTACAATATGCGATCGGCATATTTGCGCCGTCTTATCCGTCAGGAGTGGGCACGGCGGCAGAAGGAAGCAGACCAGAAAGCGGAGGGAACGAGATGAGTGTATTTGATCGAGATTTTTATGCGGAGTATGAATACCAGCAAAAACGGTATTCGGAATTGGATGATTACGAAAGCAGTCTGGAAGCTGCTGACGAAGCTTTCGACATGTGGTATGAGGGCAATAGTTTTGAAACAGATTGGGGGTACGTACATGGGAACTTCTAATCGTATTGAATTAGAGCGGGAATGGAAGGACGCAACTATGCAGGCGGATCACTGGGTTGATGTGATTCAAGATTTGGAAAGACAAATCCAGCAAGCCGGAACGCTTCAATCGCGATTAGAAAAAGCGAAAGAAGAATTTCGAGAAGCGAATCTAAAAGTAATTAAACTGTCGAATGAGCTGGCGCAATTATGAAATACATTCCTGTTGGAATCCTGCTGATAGCGGTAGTAATTGCGCTGAATCCAGTGTACGCACCGATATGGTTCTGGCTGGCATGGCTGGCATTCTGCTTCGTCCTGATGATCACGATGATGGACGAAGATGAACGCAGTTCATTCTTCTTAAGCGAAAAGCCCCGCAGCAACGGGACTAATCGGTAAAAAGTAGAGATCGAGATTGATAAGGAAATTATACCACATGGAAACTACACAACAAATAACAACAACA
This sequence comes from Chloroflexota bacterium, assembly GCA_012798185.1. Classification (GTDB taxonomy): domain Bacteria; phylum Chloroflexota; class Anaerolineae; order Anaerolineales; family UBA4823; genus JAAZNS01. Next base: position 1,059 of record JAAZNS010000045.1, read on the forward strand.
CAAGCCAACACACTGGAACAGGTCATCATAAATGGCGACCTGAGCAAACTGTCACCAGCTGAGCGGGTGAATTACTACCGGATGGTTTGTGAATCGATCGGGCTGAACCCGTTCACGAAGCCATTCGATTACATTCAGTTGAATGGAAAGTTAACACTTTACGCTAAGAAGGATGCAACGGATCAACTACGCTCAATCAAATCTGTTTCGATTGACGATGTAGACATTTCCGAAATTGGCGATAACTACGTAGTGAAAGTCAAAGGGCATGACGGTTCTGGACGGTCTGATGTAGAAATTGGCGTTGTCAAAAAATCTGACATGCAGGGCAACAGCGCAAACGCACAGATGAAGGCAGTCACCAAAGCGAAACGGCGGCTTACACTTTCCCTTTGTGGCTTAGGTTGGCTGGATGAAACCGAGATTGAAACCATCCCGAACGCGAGACAAATTACAGTAACATCCGATGGCGAAATAATCCAGCAGGATGAAGCGCCGGCACCGGCAGCAGCTCCAGAAGTAAAAGCATTTGACGAGGTGACTTTCCTCAAAAATTTCACGCCGCAAAAAGATTTTGAGCCTCTTCCGCTGGATGAAGCCAAAGCTGAGAAGTCGGCCAAAGAAGGCACTTACGGAGAATTGAGCACAGAACAGCTTTACCGCCGGCTGTCCGCGATCGTGAAGCGAATACAAAATCGGGACTTGGATGAATCTGAAAAGCCGGTGTACCTCCACAAATTGACCGCGTTACAAACCGTATTACTTGACCGCAAAGTAAACGCGGAATCACAACAACAATAACAACTTCTTTTTTCATCTCCTTCCTTCTTTTGAGCCTGCCGGTTTTTCCCCTCGTGGTTTTCCGGCAGGCAAGGGGAGAGGGATGAGAGATAAGGAATCAATCATGGAAATAAACAACATATTATTTTTTGATATCGAAACAGAAGGCAATCCCGAAGTTTACGATATTATGCCTGAACCTACAGCACCGGCAAACTATAAAGACGCTGACAAAATCGCTGCATACATCGCGGAGAAAAAAGCGGAACAACAATCCATGGCAGCTCTGGATGCAGACTATGGAAGGATCATAGCAATCGGGATGCAGTTGGGATTGAATAGCAATCCAATATCTTATACGGTAAATGATCACTATAGCGAAACAGAAGGCATAAGAATTTTCTGGGAAAATTTCGCAAAAGCACACGGTGTGTCATGCGGTTACAACATCATCGGTTTTGACCTTCCGTACATTATGCGCCGATCTTTTGCGCTGGGCGTGAAACCATCCATTATTCCAAATCTTGCGAAGTACCAGACATATCCGACAATCGACCTGATGGGGATACTCTATAATTGGGGACAGGCTAAAGGGTTGAAGTGGGTATGTAAGCGGTACGGAATTGAGAATCCGCTGCCTGATCTGGACGGATCAAAAGTGAAAGATATGGATCAGGAAACACTCATCAAGTATTCGATCAACGATGTAAAACTGATCGTTGACCTGTATAAGAAAATGGATGGTATTTATTTTTAGGTGGTGAAACAGGATTAAGCCAGGCTGTGACCTGCAATCCTTTTCGTGTCCGTTTGCTGTCGGCGCGGTAGTCATTTTGTCGAAATATGAGTTGAATCCAGATAAATTTCTTTTTTTTCGAAACTACTACATTGTCCGTTTGCCAAACCGACAGCAGTCAATATCGGAAAATAAATTCGTAGCGGGGTAATCGTTTTATTTATGGTCCCGAACGCGGGGTTAAGCGTGACTTTGGTAGTTTCAGAGAAAATTACCAAGAGGTGTTATGGATGAGCGCTATATAAAAAATTTCTGGAAAAAGGTAGATAAAAAAGATAATTCTTCTTGTTGGATTTGGATAGGTGCGCATTGTAACCATGGGTATGGGCATATGAGAATAAATAACAAAATGAAAATGGCTCATCGAATTTCTTGGATTATTCATTTTGGAGATATACCAGAAGGATTAGAAGTTTGCCATAAATGTGATAACCCTGAATGCGTAAATCCAAGCCATTTATTTCTTGGGACTCATCAAGACAATATGGACGATAAAAAGAGAAAAGGAAGGAATAAGTCATTGCAGGGAGAAATGAATGGAGCTTCTAAATTGAAAAACTACCAAATTCCATCTATTCGAGAAAAATATTCAACCGGAAAATATTCCTTACGCGATTTAGGAAGAGAATATGGTGTTGGCTTTGAAGCTATTCGCAGGATAGTAAATCATATTTCTTTTAAAAATATATAAGCCGGAGAGACGATCAAGGAGATTGAGAGATGAAAACTATCACCGCGTATCAATGCGATTATTGTAAAAGAGTATCAAGGACGATTGCGGGAATCAAAATACATGAGGAAAAATGTAATTGGAACCCGAAGAAACGTCATTGCTTCACGTGTGATCAATACGATCACAAACATGCAATCTGTAAACAATTTAATTTGACAATGGATCAAAAACCATATTTCATCGATTGCGAAATCCAAGACCTTTCAAAAGTTTTAAATGAATACGACGTGTGCGAATCGCTCGAACCAGTTCCTTATACTTGCCATTTTTACAAAACACATGAAGGAGAATAAAAGATGATACTCGAAGGTTTCGAGGTTTTTGATAGACCAAAAAATAAAGTAAAGACAGTACGTGAAGTAATCGGATGTACTGTGCAAACAGGAAGAATACGGATTACGACATACACAAGCAAACTATTAGGAAATCCTGAATACGTAACTGTAATCATCAAC
>JAAZNS010000417.1 GCA_012798185.1 Chloroflexota bacterium
CTTGATCTATTCCAGCGAGGATTATGTCGAGCTGGCAAAAGCCAAGGGTATCCCTGACCAGATGATCGAGCGGCGATATATTTTACGTCCAACCTTGCCATTCATCGTAACTTCATTTTCAGTAACCCTGTTGGGCTTCTGGCAAACGACAACAGCACTCGAATATATCTTTGGCTGGCCGGGGATCGGTATGTTGTATGTCGAAGCCTTAGGAGTACATGTAACCGAAAAACGAATTATCGATGCGGTTTTAATTCTGGGTGTAGTGACCATCTTTGCATATTTAATGGGACTGACCATGTTGATCATGGATGCGACCTATGCTTTGATGGATCCGCGTTTCAACATCGGCAGCGATGATAAAAATGCCAGAAGGAAAACAGCCCGTATCAATAAAGACTGGAGACGCCGGTTTAAGCGGCGAGATGTACCAATATTTAATAAACAAGAATATATAAAACCCTTACCTGCTTTGAATGATTCTCATCCATCCGATTCATCTGCTCAGCAAAATAAAATTTACCGCAAGGAACGCTGGCAAAGCGGGATTCAGCAGATATGGCGTTTTCCCTCGGTGGTTATTGGCGCCTTTATGGTGCTCGTTATGCTCGGCATTGCCATATATACCGTGATCGTTATTCCGCCGGCAAAGGCAAAGGAAAGCTGGCATCGAATACCCAGCGGCATAGAATTGGTGCCAAAGCTGGCTCCTCCACTATGGGTCAATTGGTTCCGTAAAGATGACTTACCTGAAACCGTCATTCTGACCAACCCGGCGATCAGTAAAGCCGCAGCTCTGCAGCCGGCAGCTGCTCCCGAGAAGCTTCCTCCTTATGCGCACGCTGACTATGTTAAATTTTTCCCGTTTATGAGCAACGACTCCAAAGCAGACCAGATCTTTACACCAGTATTGGAAGAACAAGAAGCCATAGAACCCCCTTCACCAAAAGTCGTGGATACCACAGAAATCTTCACACTTACATACACCATCGATTACCCATACCGCGTTTTTCCTCAAGATGTGGCAATATACTTTTTCCCGCGTTATGATTCAAAGCAGCTCTACGTGGTTATGACCTGGATAACGCCGGATGGCAGGGAATTCAAGCTGGGCAACATGGCGGTTTCAACCGGCGCCCGGACCATGTTTTCGACTGATATCCCCACAAAATATCTCTTCGAAGGAATCCGCCGCACCTCGATTTTCGATATATCCGAAGGTGAATTTCCACCTATTTGTGCGGTGTTCTTCGACCCCAAGAGCGAAAAATGCACGCCGTTACCGGGAACCTATACTCTGAATATTCAGGTGATTACATTCGAACCTGAATCGACCCTCACAGCAAAAGTTGTGGTCATGGGACAAGCGTATGGAATCGCTGGTACCGATATTCAACGGCGCGATTTAAGCACCGGCTTGCTGTGGGGTTTCCCCATTGCCTTGGCGTATGGACTAATCGGCGCAACGGTTTCGACTCTACTATCTATGCTGGTAGCAGCTGCTGCAGTCTGGTTCGGCGGCTGGGTCGATACTCTTACCCAGCGTATCACAGAAGCCAATATGATCCTGCCAATCCTGGCAATTGGTGTGCTGCTTTTTTACTTTTACGGGGTAATTTTTTGGGTCATCTTGGGAATCATTGTGTTATTAAATGTGTTTGGCAGTAATACCAAGGCTTACCGGGCTGCCTTTATACAAGTCAAGGAATCCCCCTATATCGAAGCCGCCCAGGTGTACAATGCTTCCGGCTGGCGGATTATCCTGCACTATCTAACGCCGCGCATTATCCCTCTTTTGATCCCTCAATTAGTAGCCCTTATCCCGGCATATGTCTTTTTAGAAGCTACCCTGGGGCTTTTCGGTGTGGGGGATCCCTTCATTCCTACCTGGGGCAGCATCATTAACAGCGCCATGACCGGGTGGGCATTCCGCAACGCATATTATTGGATTGCAGAACCAATCGCTTTGTTATTGATCACCGGCCTGACCTTTGCCATGTTTGGGCTGGCGCTCGACCGGGTATTGAATCCCCGGCTCAGGGATAGTTAGGTATCCTTGGCAAACGAAAAGTGCATTTGCACGATCACCCAATCGCCATCCCGCTTTTCAATAACGCCCGTCCACCGGGCGTTATCCCATCCTATTGGCTTTCCCTTCCATTCGGCGTGATCATCTAAATAAGCAGACCACCAGGCGACTGTTTCCGATTGAGAAAACGTGATCTTCAGTTCTTTAATAGCAAAATCGGTGGCTTTGAAATTGGGATTCATCCAAAAGTCTGACATACCTTTAAACTTCTCGAAACCATATACTGTGCTTTTTGAATCGGGATGGAAAATGAAAAAATCGTCGTCATGTGCCATGATCGAGAAAAGGCGGTTAAGATCTTTGGTCTGCGCCCATCCGATCGAATCGGAGATGATTTTTTGAATTGTGCCGCGCTCTTGCATCAGGGTACTTCCACAATCCTTTTTTGTATTCACATTTTCCTCCTCGCATAAGTACTGAATTTTAATAATTGACCCCTCATATCTAAAAATTTTTATTGATGAGATCTCTATTAATACTACGTATTCATGAAATGGGTTTCAAATATCAATAAATGTCGTAGTGACGATTTTAGTCGTTGTATCCTCCCGTAAAATAATAACGATAGCCGATACTGCAAAAAATACAATCAAGATCGTTCACCGGCTGCTTCAAAACGATCATTTCTTGGCAATATTCGTAAAAAAGACGGGTGCCGTCTAACACAGGATTGCTGGTTTATAAACGAGCAGTGCATGACAACCCAGCCGGGTTGTGCATTTCTTAAATACGCAGGTTTCGAGCAGCGTAATAGTTATTCAATCCCCTTTGTCCAAGTTCACATTTATGATAACATAGCAGTGTGAGGACAATCCAATTTTATCGGGTTCCAAACTGAAATTGTCCAAGTGAAGAATTCCTGGATTCCTTATCCGGTGAACAAAACCTAATAAGGAAGAAAAAACATGAGTGATGGAAAACAATATGTTCAGAAGCGTCTCGCACGCGATCCGGAATTTGCAGAAAACTACGAAATTGGTGTTGCGAATTTCAAGATTGGCGTCATTTTACGACATGCCAGGGAAGCAGCAGGTCTTACTCAGGACGAAGTGGCTAAGCTATTGCGGACCCAAAAAATCAGCAATTTCCCGCATCGAAAATCATGCTGATGACGTGCGTTTATCTACAATTAGACGTTACGCAGAAGCAGTCAGTGCAGCCATTCATATCAAATTAACCAACTCGCAAAGCGATTAAGCATATTGATTAATAAATTTAAAAATAAGATTATCGTGCTTTTAGAATCGTACATTTTATAGCGGAGATCCCATGCCCAAGTATCTCACCTCAATGGAAAAAATCGCCCGTGCGCGTGTCTTGATCCAAAAAGCGCGCGAAGTCCCCATCCCTGCCGAGGGCGGTAAAGCCAATTTCGCTTACATCGCCCAGGTGAAAGACCTGCTGCGCCAAGCGCGTGACCTGATCAAATTCATCCCCAACACGCCCACCGCCACCCCCGAAATGAAAGCAGAAGTTAATAAAATCTTCGAAGAGGCGGAGCAAGCCAATCAGGAAATATTACATGGGCATTAAGCTGACAGCTGTCGTTCATCAGCTTTCAGTTTATGGGTGAAGTCGTCTTATTCTCAATTCCTATGAAAACTGAGGACCAGATTTGGTGAACTGGTCACTCTTACTATTAATTTCTCTCTGCTCTCGATAAGCAAAACCCCCGAATTTCTAACTGATTGAGAATTTCTTCCAGTGATCGATGCCACTGTCCCCACTTGCGGGAAATGTGCTCGGTCCAGCTATAGTTATCATAGGTATAAGTCTCCGGGCGGTCATTTTCCAAGGGAATACGGATTTTGCCTTTGCGGTAATACCCTTGTGCTATATAGCCCTCATCCATCTGCTTCATAGCCCGCTCGATCATCTCATCGGTCAACTCGGGATATTCATCTTCGAATAAAGTGAATTCCAGAGGGTAGCGCGGCCGGGGTGATGGATTTTCCGCCGGGTATCCCATTACCAATTGCACCAGGGGGAAAACGCGCGGGGGCAGCTTGTATTGTTTGGCAATTTTTTCTGCCATATATGGTGCGGCGCCTAAAAAGCAGCTGCCCAAACCAAAACTCTCAGCAGCGATCACCATATTTTCTGCCATCAGTGTTGCGTCTTGAATGCCAAAGAGCAGCAAGGTGAGATCGTTGCTGACTATTTTCCAATTACGCTTCTCCATGATGCGGGAGATTTTATACGCATCGATGCATATCGTGAACAGTAGCGGCGCACCAAAGGCATGCCGTTTTTTACGAGAAAGCAGCACCGAATAAAGCTGAGAAGCGAAAGGCGCCTGCTGACCGGCGCTTACAATGGCGTGAATGATTTCATCCGAAACAGGTTGATGACTATAACGGCGGATGGATTTGCGGTTCAACATAACTTGAGTAATAGGATTTTCGCTCATTGTTGTCTCCAAGAGAATATAAATATTCAGGATGATAAACCCAAATAGAATTAATTTTCTTAAAAATACAGATTTTCTTTATCTGTATTCGAGATAAGCATGCCAGATAATAAATGACCGAAAACCCACCATATCTCGTCATTCATCAGGAGGAAAGAAATGGCTATAGCAGATTGTTTCTCCCGGTTTCACCACCACAAATTCTTCATCCCAATCGCCTTCAAGCATCTTTTTTACCAAAGTATTCGAACCTTCAATTTCTTCATAACGCAGTCCAAAGCGGTCGGCGGTACGACGAACATATTCCCGATAGCGCTCTATGTCATACTGACCGGTATTGATCAGCGCCAGGCGGGTGTAATTCTTTAACAAGAGTTTTAAGGCGCGGTCGGCGCGTGCTTTTCCAAGACGCTCGACCATGAGGTTGTATTCGGTAAAGGGCGTGTCGCCCACCTCGATCCACCCTTTGGTGAGATAGTAAGTTCCCGGTGCTTTATTATTCTGAACGGTATAAGCATCGCGTGAACCCAGGAAAATGGCGATGCAGTCATCCACCCGCGGTACAACCAGTGTGGCTTTACGGGCAGTGACGCCGATTACTGCTTGAGAACACAGCCCGTAACCGAGGAGAATGGTCTCAATATTATCATTGACAGAATCGATTTCATTCTGCAAAGTTGTACGCAGCTTTTCCGGAGTAACGTGCAAGCCAAAATCAAGCACTTTATGATGAATACCTTCCGGCAATATAGGTGTCATTTCTTCGATAACAGTGGCACATGCCATGACCAGCATTTTTGTGTAATCCATCTATTTAACCCTCTTAACGATAAAACAACATCGATTGAGCAAAAATATTGCGAAAATCTGGGTAAACCGTTAATTCCACATATTCAATTTGTTGAGAGATTGCATTAGCCTGCTCCCGTCTGCGGCGCGAAAGCAGCATTTGTTTAGCTCCAACACCGGCTGCATTGCCAACCTGACGGTATCGCTGCAATGGCAAATCGGGCAGTAAATTCATAGCGATAGCAGTATCGAGATTTAAATAAGTTCCAAAGGCGCCAGCTAAAATGATTTCATCCAAGTCTTCAGCCTGTACGCCGCCGGTCTGTAAAAGTACGGTAATACCAGCTCGAATAGCACCCTTGGCGAGCTGAATTTCATTGACATCGTGCTGGGTAATCGAAATATCTTCACCCGAACCACTCTCCTCGCTGGGAACCAATAAATATTCCAGCCCATATTTACCCAGGCGGACTCCAGGTATTGTTTCTTGAAATCTCCCCCGATAATTAATGGCGCCAATTCGGCGCAGCTCTGCCACTGCATCGATAATGCCAGAACCGCAAATGCCTACCGGTGGATTTTTACCAATGGTTTGAATCATTGGCTTGCCGTCGATTATCCTGACCCGCTCAATACCGCCTGCAGCTGCCCGCATACCATAGCGAATATGAGCGCCTTCAAATGCCGGTCCCGAGGCACATGACAATGCCATCATACGCTTCCTTCCCGGCAATGCCAGAACAATCTCTGTATTGGTGCCTATATCAATGCCCATCACAGCCCGTTTATCTTGTCCGATGCCTGTCGCCAGAGTCATGGATACCAGATCAGCACCTACAAAACCAGCTACACAAGAAGGGATATAAACCCGGCAGTCATTGGCAAAAGGCAATCCCATGTCGCTGGCGCGTCCTTCCAATGGCGTAGAGGCAGCAGGGACATAGGGTGCCATGGCTAATTGGCTGATAGGTAATTCCAGGAAAAGATGGGTCATGGCAGTGTTGCCAACCATACATACTTCTGCAATTTCTTGGGTTGAAACCCCGGCATTTTTTGCCAGGGTTTGAGCTATCTCGGCCAGGGTTGTGTGAACCGCTTGAGCCAGAATAGCGCTTCCCTCAGGCGAATTCTCGGCATAAACTAACCGGCTGATAACATCTTCACCGTATCCAATTTGCGGGTTAGGGATGCCTTCGGCAGCCAGCGTTTCACCGGTGGTCAGGTCCAATAGGTACACAGCAATTTTAGTAGTACCCAGGTCTACTGCTAATCCCAGAGGGTGTTTTCCAGGCGACAGAAAACCAATGACCTCTTGCCCCCGCACCAGAGCAGTTATTTGCCATTGGTTTTGTCGCAGAAGTGGAGAAAGGTTGCGGACTACTGCAGGGCTTGCAGTGAGATTGGTCAGTCCATATGCCTCTGATAATTTATCAAATGCACGGCTTAGGTCGCTGCGTAAATCATGAATATTAGCAGCCGGCAAAGTCAGTGGATAAGCTTGAATGATGTTGTCAGATTGAGAATCTGGTGGCGCGTCTTCATATAGATTGGATGTTACTTGCAAGCGTTGACCGAGTATCAAAGAGGAACTGGGCAAATCCACCCTCACATCTCCCAATAAAACAGCCTCGCACGCCAGACGATACCCGGCTGTTAACTCGGTTTCGGTAAACCAATTTAACTCCGTGGGCGTGATTGGTGCAAGCGATTCAAGTTGCTGGCGGACAATGACCCTGCACTGCCCGCATAATCCTAAACCGCCGCAATCAGCGGTAATGGGTAACCCTGCCTGGCGGATTGCATCTAGGATTGTTATCCCAGCTTTTGCTTCTACCCGTTTCCCAATGGGTTCGAAATCGACAATCAAATTTGTGTCTGCCAAAATTCTTCCTTGAAATCTATGTTAGTGAGAAATTATACATTCATATTTGTTGTCAAAACAAAACTCACATATCTGAAATAATAGCCATGTTTTTTAAAATAAAAATGAGGGAATTGCAGTAACGACTTCAGCCGTGCTTCCCCCAAAACCAATAACTGAAATCGTTACTGCGAAATCCTTCAATACTTAAGAGACTGCCAGTGTTGGTTAGCCGGATTAATAAACACCAAATTCTTTAGTAGCATCAACCCAGGCTTTGATCAATTTGGGATCACAACCCTCCAATTCCAATACACCGGTGGTCATCATAAACCCGCCGCCTTTACCCACTTTCTCGCAAACCAGTTTAGTTCGTTCGCGCACCTGTTCCACGCTTCCACTCTGCAGCAAGGTGTTGGGCATCCCGCCCATAATGAACATAGTATCGCCAACTACTTCTTTTACTTTGAAAATATCACTGCTCTGGAATAAACCGCCGGTTTTCCCTTTTGGTAATTCTGCCAGATATTCCAGGCGTTGATCCCAAACCCCCTCATAGAAGCACCAGGGTGTTATACCATTCTCAACCAGCTGCACTATCAGGCTTTTTAGTTGCGGCCAATAGAATTTTTCGAATTGCGGCAGTGACATAAAGCCATCCGAACCCCTGTGCAGTGGGATGAAAGAATAAGGAGAACCCGTTGATTTAGTCAAATTAACTGCATACTCCACCTCGAAACGCAGCACTTTTTCCTGCGCAGCCAATAATTTTTCTGGCCGGCGGTGCATATCAAGCATTATGCCGCGCATGCCGCGTAAAGTATCAGACATAAAATCAAAGGGAGCTTCGACCAAGGCGCCAGTAAGGATAACGGGAAATGGAAAACCGATTTCCGCCATAGCCTTGATCAGGTCCATTACCACCGCCCCGGATTCTAATGAAGCCTTAATGGCATTGTCTATTGCTTTTAAACCTTCAACGACATGCGGAGCCGCAAAAGCTGGCAAGTTAGTAAGGTAATAATGTCCAAAAGCCAGCATTTGAAAAGGAGGCAGAGCAGAAAAACCTTTTAATGTGCTGAAAGCGCGTGGTAAATAGGTGCGAATAGCCCAATCGGCAGTATCATCCAGGAAAGCGTCATAATCTTCCGGTTTCATGAATTCCTGTTCAGCAAATTGAAAAGAACCATTCGGACCTAAACCATGACCAGGCCATTTAGTCATCTGATCTCCAAGAGCAATGCTAGGGCCTGGATAACTGAATAAGCCAAATACTGTATCGGGTTGAAATTCCAATGCGATCTTTTTCTGAATTTCTTGTGTTTTTGCCGGGTTTTCATAGAGTTCCTGACGGGTTACTCCACCCATCTCGGCTAATAGATAGCCTAAACCGAGCATGATTGGTACACGATCGGGTTGTTTCATTTGGAATACATCCATAATTCGCTGCGAGCGCTCGGCAAATAATTGCTCGGGGCTTTTTCCGGCATCGGGATCTTTAAATGTTTGACTCATATTAATTTGCTCCTGTCCATTGTTTGGCTAAGCTGATTGCGGTCATAGCATCTGTACCCCAACCATCGGCTTTGGCGTAATCACACACCTGTGCATCGATTGTACCGCCGCCAATCATTATTTTAACTTTATCGCGTAAGCCTGCAGCTTTAATCGCTTCGACAGTTTCTTTCATAGATGTATGCGCCAGGGTCAGGAAGCCGCTTAAAGCCACTATCTCGGGATCAAAACTCTTGATAGTTTCGACAAAGGTTTCAGGCGCCACATCCACCCCCAGGTCTTTTACTTCAAAGCCGTTCACATCAAGCATAAACGAAACGATATCCTTGGCAATATCATGGATATCACCCTTGACAGTTCCGATGACGATTTTTCCGTTTTTCTTTGTGGAGGCAGCCGCTTTCACCAGAGGTTTAACCAATTCTGAAATTGCAGAAAGCGTTTCACCAGCCAGGATTAGTTCTGAAATGAAGTATTCACCCTGTTCGAAGCGTTTTCCCACAATTTCCATTGCCGAACGGCAGTCGCCCAGAATTTCCATGGGGTCTGTACCCTTCCCCAGTAATTCTTTAGTCAGGTTTATTGCCGCCTCGTCATCCATTTCTGAAATTGCTTTAACCAATTCCTCTGACATGTAAACTCTCCTTTATATATTTATTATGTTTTTTTACTTTTATTATCATTTCCGGCTTGGGTGTTGTCGAAACGCGATTAGCAGGAAATGAAAAACCCAAGGTTATGAATAAAAATCAGCCGGATTTTTCAAGTGCAATCTCTAGCTTTCCAGCGCGAAATGCCCGCGTATAATTTAAACAATGGCGGTCCTTACCTAAAAGTAATTCGGCGGCAAAAATTGCTGCTTGCAAGCTGCGGTCGGTGGGATCGATGATAGCGGTATCCATCCCTGCTTCGATAGCCAGCACTAAAAATGTGCGGTTAATGAGCGGCCGAACCGGAAGCCCAAAAGAAATATTGCTCAAGCCGCAGGATATATGCGCCTGAGGAAATTCTCTACGGATCAATCGCATGGTGTTGAAGATAATATTACCGGCTTCGGTGTTGGTGCCGATGGTCATCACCAGCGGATCTACGAATATATGTTCATCGGGAATTCCCGCTTGGCGGGTTTCTGTAAATACTTTTTGGATCACTTGCAAACGCTCATCAGCTGTGTTGGAAATACCTTTTTCATCCATACACAAGGCAATTACCGGGCAGCCATGTTCTGCCACAATGGGCAACACGCCTTCCAGGCGGGAAGGTTCTCCGCTGATCGAATTGATCATGGGTGTTTGTTTAACTTCTTTCATAGCCATTTGTAGCGCTTGGGGGTTGGCGCTATCCAGGCATAAAGGGACATCCGTCACATCTTGTACTAATTTAATCAGCCAGATAAGATCATCTGGTTCACGCGAGGGATGTGTTCCGGCGTTGATATCCAGCCAGTGAGCGCCGCTTTCCACCTGTTTTTTTGCTAAATTTTGTATATAGGAAGCATCTCTCTCGGTAATTGCTTTTGCAACAAGTTTTCGGGTGCCGTTGATCTTCTCGCCAATGATTTGCATAAATATCTCCCACAAAAATATCTAAGAGGCTTTACGATTGAGGAATTTCGAAAAGGACTATTTGACAAGGTCTATTATGTATAATATTATAATAGTATACTAAGTTAAGTCAAGGAAAATGTTGTAAAATATTATTATTTAAAGCCATAATGAAGATAAAATTATTTTATGATAAACCGACACAACCCTGTTCTAACTGACATAGACGAAATTGACCGCGATTCGTTCGAACCAGCTTATAACCAATTGGTGAATATTTTGCGCAGAAAAATCGCCCAGGGAGAATTTCTTCCCGGTGACAGGCTACCTTCTGAGGCAGAATTATGCAGCCAATACCAGGTTAGTTCGATCACAGCTCGGCGGGCGATTAAAATACTAGTTGAGCAGGACATCGCTCAAACACGCCAGGGGCAGGGCACTTTTCTCAAGCCAATCATGATTGGCAGCGCCACTTTCGATTTACAAGGCTTACAAAAAATATTTGGCGATAACCGGACCTCGGTACGCATTCTTCGCGCTTCTGCGGTGACTGCCGATGAGCGCATTGCCCAAAAACTCAAAATAAAACCCGGCACAAAAGTCATCTATATCCACCGCCTTCTTTTACAGGAAAAAATTCCCTTGATGGTTCATCGAGAATATTTGATCTTAGACCCCAAAAAACCTACGGTTGAAGCGGAGTTGGAAGTAACCTCCCTGGACGGCTTATTTACTGGCAACGGCAATACTGTCTTTAAACGCGGTGACCTTCTCATCGATGCCACCGTATTGACCAAGGATGAAGCCGTTTTATTACAAACAGCGAAAGATTCGCCAGCTTTTCGTATCGAGCACATATTCTATGATATTTACGATAAGGCGGCAAGCTGGGGGTGGTTCATTTGCCGGGGTGATCAACTACGGTTTCGAACCACAGTTGGCGTATCAGAACCTTCCTGGCAGGAGAAAACATGAGCAAATATTGCAACAATCTTTCATCCGAATTGATCCAAAGTGTTGCTGATTTGAAAGACCAAGAAGTATTGGAATTAGTACAGCAGCGGTTATTAAAAGGCGATGATCCAATTAATATCGTCGAAGATTGCCGCCAGGGGATGATCGTGGTGGGGCAGCGCTACGAGCAACAGGAATATTTCCTTTCCGGGTTAATTTTAGCTGGCGAGATCTTACGTGAAGTAATCGAGATCGTTCAGCCATTAACTGAAAAAAAGTTCTTTGGCAAATCTAGAGGTTTAATACTCCTGGGTACGGTGGAAGGCGATATTCATGACGCAGGAAAAGATTTATTAAAAATCGTTCTTAAAGTTAATGGATTTAACGTGCACGATTTAGGCGTCGATGTACCTCCCGGCGAATTTGTTGCCAAAGCCAAAGAACTGAAACCCATCGTTATTGGTCTCTCCTGCTTGATCATCGGGGCATATAAAGCCATGAAAACTACAATCGCCATGCTGCGCTCCGATCCCGAAACCGCCTCGATCCCTATTATTATTGGCGGTCAGGTGAACAGCGATGTGTGTAATTATGTAAGCGCAGATCATTGGTCGACTGATGCTGTTGACGGCATGAATTGGTGTATTAATTGGGTGCAAAAAGTGCCCACATTATCTTCAGCCAGCGTATGAGAGAAAAAAGGGGAAAACGCTCAATACTTATCCATTTGTGGATGCCGGCTTGTTCTGGTAATCGCAGTTTTCTCTATCCGCCAGTTCTGGAGTCCATAATTGCCAAAAACGAAGCATTGTTCCTTCAGGAGATTTTATAAAAAAAACCTTCATATTCTTCTCGAAAACCAGATCGCTGGGCATCTCTTTGTCCAATTTCAACGCCCTTTGCCAAACCTCGTGAATATGCCTTGTCTCGAGATTCAATTCGATGCCGCTAAACTGCGAGAAATCCTTATCTTCCTTATTAGGTGATAATCCCTGAAATGAAACCAACAATAGGGTTACTTCATCCGAAATTGGAAAAATTACATATTCTTCGGTCTCAGCCAGAGGCGCGACATCCAAAAGCCGATTATAAAAATTCTTTTCTCGTTCTAAATCCCTCACCAATAACCGGATTGAGAACAAACTCATTGAGGGAGTTTGCTTAACACCCTTTAATAAGCGCTCTCGAATCAGTCTATCAAACCGGTAACCAAGCAAAGCATGCATCAACGTTAAAAATCAACTACTTGCCGGCTTGGCAAATTGGGTTTGAAGTATTTCTTCGTCTGCTTCATTATCGAGAGTCTCGTTGAGCAGATAGACTTTCTTCCAGACTTTATCGGCAATTTGTCCATATTCTTCGGC
>JAAZNS010000418.1 GCA_012798185.1 Chloroflexota bacterium
CGCCTGAAAGCCAATATCATACCTATTCAGGGACGCTGGCAGTTCCAACATTTAACTTTGGTTTTGCCCGTGGCGAACCGTATGATCCCCAATCTACACCTTCCAAGGGTATGGGGGTTTTCTCGGAATTGGTTCGTCAACATCCGGCTGCCCGGCGTACACCTCATCCCATGCAATCCCTGGCAGTTATCGGGGCTTTAGCTAAGGATTTTGCAAACCGAGATACCTTATCAGCGTTCGACCCTGGTTCGGCTTACGATAAGATGCTTGAATCGGGTTTTAAAATCATGTTACTGGGCGCCGATGTGCAGGCAATTTCGGTTTTACATTATAGCGAACAGCGCATTGGTGTGCCTTACCGGTTTTGGAAAGATTTCACCGGGCAGGTAAAGACCGCTGAGGGGTGGCAGGTGCGCACCTACCGCATGTATGCCCGCGATCTTTCGATCGATGCGCACATCGATTTACATCCCGTGCAAAAAGTGTTGGAGAATAGGGGACTATGGTATGCCTTGCCGCTGCATTATGGCTGGATTTCTGTATGCGAAATGTGCGATTTTGCAGCAGTAGTTGATGAATTTTTACTCAAAGATGCCTGGTCTTTGGTAACCAATCGCCCGGAGGAATCTTAATGCAAATCTTTAGGAAAAATGAAATACCGCTGATATTTATTGTGGCATTATTGACCTATTTCATTCAAAGCATCGCCTGGCCTTTTACTTTGGGAAGAGATGGTGCGAATTATCTGCTTTATTTTTTGGAAATATTTTCGAAAGAGCCTGTTTACAATATTATTATACTGATGCGGACACCCATTGCGCCTCTCTTATATGGGTCTCTTCTTTCAATTAGGGGATCAATATTTGCAGAGATTATCTTAGGATTTATTTACAGCGGGGCGATATTGGGCATTTATTTCATTGCAAGATTATGGTCAAAAAAAATCGCGGTCATTGCCGCGTTATTGGTTAATGCTTTTCCGGCATATGGCGCGATTTATCATACGATCTCAAGCGAAGCGCCATTAGCGTTTATTTGTTTGGCAAGCATGCTGATTTTATTCTATACCGTTTTGGGAGTGCCCTCATACCCCGCTATGCGGGTGCCGTTTGAACCATTGTTAATGCTTTGCGGGATAATCGGGATAAGAGAGATCATTTCATAATCAGGAATAATGAGAAGATTCGGTTTCATCAGCAGGTTTCTATGATGTTAAATTTGATCAATGAATTATGGTTTCTCAAGAGAGACATCGTCTCCGATGGCTTCGACCAGGCTCTTTACCGGCTGGCGGAAGAAGTCCCCATGACCATCCACGAATATCCCACCGGCGAGCTATGTTGGACTTGGCGTATTCCCGAAAAATGGACCTGTCATGAAGCCTACCTGGAAACTCTGGATGGAAAGCGCCTGATCGATTATGCAAACCATCCGTTGCATGTTGTCTCGTATTCCCTTCCCTTTGAGGGAGTGGTCAGCAGGGAAGAATTGCTGCGCCACCTGCATGTTCATCCCCGTTTGCCCGAGGCAATTCCCTTTGTATTCAAATATTATGAGCGGGATTGGGGTTTATGTGCTTCTCAGATATTGCGAGACAGCCTTCAGGATGAAGCATATCGGGTTGTCATCAAAACGATTTTTGAACCAGGTAAACTCAAAGTGGGCGAAGTAGTTATTCCTGGGGAAAGCCGGCAGACTTTTATGCTGGTTGCGCATCTGTGTCATCCGGCGATGGTCAACGATGACCTGACCGGCGTGGCGGTGAGTCTCGAAGCTGCACGGCGTTTGCTGGCAGGTGCACAGCCTTACTTCACTTATCGATTTTTGATCTTACCGGAGACTATTGGGTCAGTGGCATATCTCAGCCACAACGAACACCTGATTCCGGATATGGTGGGTGGTCTGTTCCTGGAAATGCTGGGCAACGATTCACCGCATGCCCTGCAGCATTCTTTACAGCCAAATAGTCAGGCAGACCGTTGCCTTGCCTCTGCGATTCGCAGTTTGGATAACCAGTGTTATAGCGGACCCTATCGAAAGATTATCCCTAATGACGAGCGCCAGTTCAATGCACCGGGTGTGCGGGTGCCGATGCTTTCATTATCACGTGTGGAGAAAATGGCATATCCGCCCATCCCTTATCGAGAATACCATTCCAGCCTGGATACCCCGGAAATCATCTCCCAAGAACGGCTGGAAAAATCCTGCCAGCTTGTGTTGAAATTGATCCAAGCTTGGGAACGTAATCAGTACGTAGTCAACAACTTCAAAGGAGAGGTATTCCTTTCCGGTTACGGCATCTGGATCGATTATCACACAAATCCAGAAGGAAGTTTGCGCTTATTCGAGATCATGGAGCGCTGTGACGGAGAACATACTGTGGCTGATATCGCTACCGAACTGGCGATTTCTTTCCAGGCAGTTTGGGAAGTGGTGGAAATATTCGAAAAGAAGGGTTTAGTTTGGTTCAGCCGCATACCACAGCCGACTTCTCCACGGCGATAAGACTATTTATAGCAGAGAAATTTTAATGAAAAAATGTCAATATCTTATACGAATTATGTTCGGTAATGACCTACTCTCCACTCATAAATCCCTGATTACTAATAACAGTAACCCAATCCTAAATCACTCAAAATCAATGACCCTTCTATGAATTTACTATATCAGATCAAACATCAACTTAAACTTATTCGTTGGCAGGGGAGAAGAAATATGGCAGCATTACGCTGGGGCGCTTCTCGATTGAGCCAGACACCCGCAGTACTGGGGAATGCGATGCCAAAATCCGGTTCTCACCTGATAATTCAGGTATTACAGGGTTTGACCCAAATTGGTCCGTTTATCAATTCTGGTTTTCCGCCAGTTAATCGCGGCGAAGATAACAGCTTGCTCGGGGAAGATCAAGTATTGGCGAATATCCGCAGTATGAGACCAGGCGATATTGGATATGGCTATATCCAAGCCCGGCAGCCATTCATCGACGCCCTGACAGCTCCTGGCAGGGCAACTGTGTTCGTTTACCGTGACCCACGCGATATGGTGATATCCCATATATTCTATGCCACCGAAATTCATCCGGGGCATAATATGCACAGCTATTACACCGAAATTCTTCAAAACATGGAAGAAAGGATAAATGCTGCAATAACAGGGGTGGATGAACCCGGTTTGGAGTTATCGGGTGTGCGGGCAAAATACGAAAAATATTTAGATTGGCTCAAGCAACCGGCTGTCCTCAGCCTTCGATTTGAGGATTTGATTTTGAAGCGAGACGAGGCGTTAGATCGTTTATTGAATTATTTAGTGCAGCGCGGCTTTATATCCGAATTTCCCCGCCCACAGGCTATCGAGCGGATCAAAAGCAGCATTGCACCGCGGCGTTCGGGTACATTTCGTAAAGGAAAACCGGGTAACTGGCAGGAATATTTCACCCCTGCTAATAAAGCGATCTTTAAACGCGAAACTGGCGATCTTTTGATTCGCATGGGATACGAGGAAAACGACCGGTGGTAAAGCCCTTTGATAATAGAAATCAATTGACTGGCATGCCGCAGATGGCAGAAATTCCTTTCGACCTTCAGGTGCGTTTAGTGCGGCGGGCGCTGCGGCGGTTGATGCAGATGTTCCGCTTCCGCCGTTTCAATTTGCGCGGGGTGCCCAGGTTTTTTGCTAATTCCTTTCCAAAAAGCGGCACCCATCTGCTTACCCAGGCTTTACAGGGTTTCCCCAGGCTGGGACCGGTTGTAGACAGCGGTTTGCCTGCTGTGGTTACTTATGAGGGCGATACCGGGCGAGAACGCACATTTAAAGAAATTTTGAAAGATTTACGCCGTTTGCTGCCTGGTGATATTTCATATGGGCATTTGCATGCGTTGCCAGAAGTGATAGATTTTTTGCGGCAGGATGGGTATGCTACCTTTTTTATCTTACGCGACCCCCGCGATGTGGTCATCTCGCATGTACATTATGTTACCGACTTAGAGCCCAGGCATGCGCTTCATAAATACTATTGGGAAGAATTACATAATTTCGACGAACGCTTGTCGGTCAGCATAAAAGGGCTGCCGGAAATCGGTTTCGAATTTCCCGATATCCGCCAGCGTTTCGAGCCATTTATGGGTTGGATGACCTGCTCAGAAGTGATGATACTTCGCTTTGAGGATTTCATCGCCAACCGTATTGTAACATTGGGGAAGGTGATCGATTATGCTGTTGAAAGAGGCTTCCCTCTGGAAATGGATAAGGAAGAAGCCATCAGCGTCTTGGCAAGCAATATCGATCCTCAAAGATCCCCTACATTTCGCAGCGGAAAAGCAGGAGGGTGGCGTAATCAATTCACACCGCATCACAAAAAATTATTTAAAGAAATTACAGGCGATCTATTGATCCGTTTGGGTTATGAGCAAACCGATGACTGGTAAAACTACAGCCTGCTCGATTGTGATACGGGCATATAACGAAGAGAAACATCTGGGACGTTTGCTGGAGGGAATTGCGCAACAATCGGTTAGAGACGTACAAACGATCATCGTCGATTCTGGCTCAACAGATAGCACACTCGATATTGCTTTGGCTGGAAATGCGCACATCGTTCAAATTTCTCCCGAAGAATTTACTTTTGGGCGTTCACTCAACCGGGGAATTGCTAAGGCGCAATCAGAAAAAATCGTAGTTGCCAGTGCCCATGTTTACCCGGTTTATCCCGATTGGCTGGAGCGTTTGCTGGCGCCTCTGGATAACCCACAAACAGGATTATCCTATGGTAAACAGCGCGGAGCAGAGACAAGCCATTTTTCCGAAAAACAAGTATTTGCCCATTGGTACCCTGATCAGTCTAATTTGATGCAGGATCAACCATTTTGCAACAATGCCAATTTAGCCATCCAGCGAAGGTTATGGAATGAGCACCCATTTGATGAAACACTCAGCGGTTTGGAAGATGTTGCCTGGGGAAAATGGGTTTTGGAACACGGTTATCATATTGCTTATATAGCTGAGGCGGAAGTTATCCATGTTCACAACGAAACGCCGCGGGCGGTGTACAACCGTTATAAGCGGGAAGCTATGGCATTCAAACGGATTTTTCCCCAAGAGCAATTCCATCTCTTCGATTTTCTGCGTTTGGTGAGCAGCAATATAGCCAGTGATTTGTTTCATGCGATAAAACTTAAAACTTTATGGTCGAATTTTCACAGCATTTTTTGGTTCCGCTGGATGCAGTTTTGGGGTACCTATCATGGATACCGTCAATCTGGACCGCTCACAGAAAAATTACGGCAGACCTTTTACTACCCTGCCAGAGTGGAAATAAAACGACAAGACATGTCTCGGAGGGTGGCTCCAATCCAGTATAATGAGGCTGAAATCGAGCGGAACTTGAAAGATGCAACTAAAAAAGCATGACCATGAATAGACAAGAAATCATCGTCCGGGCGAGGGTTCAAGCTGAAGATATCAAAAGCCGGTGATCTCGTGGCAAGTTCTTATCGAAATATTATGCGACAAAGATTGGAAGTACTATCATGACTAAAATCGTCGCGCTTGTACCCATGCGTCATCATTCTCAACGGGTGCCGGGTAAAAATTACCGCCTATTAGCCGGCAAGCCGCTTTTCCACCATATTATTCTTAATTTAATGGCTTGCCCAGAAATTCACGAAATTGTGGTAGATACTGACAGCGAACCGATCATAGATGGACTGCATAAGGATTTCCCTTCGGTGCGTATCAGCGGGCGCCCTCAATATTTACGTGCCGACTCGATATCTATGAACGAAATCCTTGCATTTGATACCTCACAGGTGGAAGCGGATTTTTACCTGCAAACCCACAGCACCAATCCTCTTTTGCGGGCAGAGACAATCTCCAAAGCTGTAAATACTTTTTTAAATAACTTTCCGGTATATGATTCTCTTTTTGGGGTCACCCGCAGGCAGGTTCGATTATGGGATCAGTTGGGGAGGGCGATCAACCATAACCCTGCGATTCTGCTTCAAACCCAGGATCTTCCCCCCGTTTTCGAGGAAAATTCGTGTATATATATCTTCACCCGGCAGATACTCCTGGACCGCCGCAACCGGTTGGGAGAACGCCCTTTGATGTTCGAGATCGATGCCGCTGAAGCCTGGGATATCGACAATGAATTGGATTTTAAAATTGTTGATTTGTTGTTCAAACAGCAAGAACAAACAAATTAACGGATTTAGAGGTGATACTCGAGTATCGAAAAATATATATCGATATACATTATTGTACGATCAATAGTTTATATCAGAAATCAAATGATTAATATTATTAACTGAGAACTAAAAGCGGATCACGGATAGCCAACAAATGCCAACAGTATTA
>JAAZNS010000046.1 GCA_012798185.1 Chloroflexota bacterium
CATAAAAATCATATAATAAGGATTAAAATAAAACATAATACCTCCTAATCTTCGTTTCCATTATTTACCAAGTAATGCTTCAACAGCTTTTTCTAATTGAGTATCCTTTCCTGCTTCGGCGTCTTCTTTCGTAATTTCAACTTTAATATCAGGTGAAATGCCGACTAAATTTATCGACCGCTCGTTTGGCGTTAGCCAGTTGGCTATCGTAACACGCACTGCTCCTTGGTTATTAACCAGGTTTATCCATTTCTGGACAGAGCCTTTGCCGTATGATTTCATGCCAACGAGTTTCCCTCTGCCTGTATCTTGAATGGCGCCGGCAACTATCTCTGAAGCAGAGGCACTTCCTTCATCAATCAATACAACCAAAGGGATTTCTGTGGCTACACCACCTGATTTTGCTTCATATTTAATTTTTTTTCCATCTCCATATTGCTCATATACAATGACACCTTCGCTGATAAATTCTGAAGCGATATCCACTGCTGAATCGAGTAGTCCGCCGCCGTTATATCGCAGGTCAAGGATTAATCCTGCCGGCTGCTCGGCAAGAAGGTTTTTCAAAGTCGTGCGAAAATCAGAAATTGTTTTTTCATCACCAAAAGCCAGCAAGCGTACATATGCAATGTTATCATCCAACATTCGGCTCATGACATTCGATGCAGTAATTGCATCTCTGGTGATATCGAATTCGAGATGCTCCTCCACTCCAGGTCGCAATACTGTCAGGTGAACGGTAGTACCTTTTTTGCCTATTACGCGTTGGCGGACAAGCTCGCCGTCGATACCTGTCATATCCTCGCCATTAATGGCAATAATTTTATCTCCAGGTTTTAAACCGGCTTTTTCGGCTGGGGATCCGACCATAGGGCTGATGATAGTGAGGTAATCTCCTGTTGGATCAACCCAGGCGCCTATCCCTTCATATTGTTCTCCTTCGATTTGGGCGGTGAATGCTGCCAGTTGATCAGGATCAATATAAGATGAATGAGGATCGCCTAATGAATCCATCATTCCGCTGATAGCGCCGCGCATCAAAGCTACATCATCAACCGGTTGATTGATGTATTGGTCGTGAACCAGGTTCCAGGCTTGCCAAAAAGGAGAAAACAATTCATTTAACTCTGTTTTGCCGCCTGATTGAGCATGCTCTGCAGAAGGGATATTTCCCTGTCCAATAAGGTACGCTAATTGTTTGAGGGAAAAGCCATTGTAGGCTTGCCCGGCGACAAACCCTAATGAACAGGCAGCTGACAGGAGAATAATTGACAGCGATAAGATAAGTACACCCCGCGTTAATCCAGATTTCATGTGTTACTCCAGTTCAATGGATATTTATCCATAATGGCATAGGTTACCATAAGAAAGTTAGAAAAATATAAATACGGAAAAAAATATGATTGTAGTCATCATTTTGAATTAATTAATCTCCCGATAAACGTATTAAATGATTCAGGTGTGCTGACTTGTTCTGAATAATTTAAAATAAATTTCCCATCGATCGGGTATATGGGATGGCATGAGGTGGGGGAAGCGCCATGCGGCGCCGAGATGATCCCATCAATAAACGGCGACACGATATCCGCTTTATTCAATGCAGGATCAACGGTTTCTGTAGTTGCCAATACAATATCCGAAGCGACAGCTAATTCTTCATCAATCCCTTTATTGGCGCCAATTTGAACATTTCCTTCTTTGTCTGCTCGGACAGCATGAATAATAGCAAGGTCGGGTTTGATAGCAGGGAATGCCATGAGTTCTTCGCCGTTATAGGGATCAAAGATTGTTTTGATATCAGGGCGTAATGCAGGTAAATCTGTGCCAATCCAAGCTCTTCCAGGCATAAAACCAATATTTGCCATTTGTGCCCGTAATCCCAGAGCGAGGCTGGCTTCTGTTTCTTCGATGATCTCTATTAAACCGTTATTGGCAAAATATGTGAACATAGGGGCTAAACCGAAAATTTCTAAACCAAAGTAACAGGTGCGAACCCGGCTCACCATGCCAGCACCAATCAACCAATCACACTCAATTCCTGCGGTGAACGAAAGTAAAGTGAGATCTTTGGGGGTGCCTGTTTGATAAAAACGCTTTATCAGCTCGATAATAAATTTTGCAGGTTTACGATACAGCATAACACCCCCTATGGCAAGCGTGGTGCCGGAGGTCACTTTGGAGATTGCGTAGTCCATCGAACAGAGTTTATCCATTGCTTCTTTCGCTATCTTGATCTCGATGATCCCATAATTCAGGGAAGGCTTGCTTGAGGTCATATATATGTGAGATTACCAGGTGCGCTGCTGGAGAAGGAGCATTACCGATAAGAACGGTAGTCATCCCCATTTCTTTGGCTGGGGCAAGATTGAAAGGGGAATCGTCAAGATAAAGGCAATGCGCAGCATCGGTCTGTGAAGCAATTTTCATCGCAATCTGAAACGCCTCCGGTTCGGGCTTACAATGGAAATCCAACGCATGAATATCGATTATCCCAGAAAATAATTCCCTTACTTCCAGAATATTTAAAACATTTTGAGCATGACTAGCGTTTGCATTCGTCAAGATCCATTTTGGTTGTGGAATACTGGCAAGTAAGCTTTTCAATTGGGGATCAGGCGAAATAAAATCTCTCAAAGGCAGGTCATGCACATATGCCAGATATTCGTCTGCATCTACTTTGTGGTGGATTTGCAGCCCTTTAAGCGTAGTGCCATAGGTTTCGAAATAATGGCGGCGAAGTGCGGGTATTTCCTGTTCTGGCAGCCCGATGCACTCATGCATATAACGGCTCATCCGTCCACGGATAGCCTCCCATAAACCGTTATTGCGGTCATATAAAGTGTCGTCAAGATCTATGAAGAGAGTTTCAATTTTCATACAGAAAGTATAACTGAATTGATGGAAAAATTTAAAAGAAGATGCCATGTTTACATGATAACAATGGCGGCACTCGAGATTCTGTAAATGGAACAGTACCAAAAGTGGTCATTGGATGTGTTAAGGCAGTGGCGGCTTTCGTCATTGCGGTATTGTTATG
>JAAZNS010000419.1 GCA_012798185.1 Chloroflexota bacterium
CTGAAATCGTGATCAATGCAGCTGGCTTGTGGGCGCCACGGATTGCCGCTATGGCAGGCATCCACATCCCTACCACACCAGTCGATCACCAACATATCGCCCTCAAAGCAGTTCCGGGGAATGTGCTCCCCCACCAAACTCCCTGCCTGCGGGATCCTGATAATCTGGTATACATGCGTGAAGAGCAGGGCGGTTTGGTTATTGGCGGTTACGAACCCAATCCGAAAGAACGCTGGATAGATGGTGTACCCTGGGAACATGGCAACACAGCACTCCCTGGCGATTTCGACCGTTTTGAACAATTGCTTGAAGGCGCTGTGCGCCGTATTCCTTTCCTGGAAAAAGCGGAAATTATCACCCTGGTTTGCCACCCAGGAGCATATTCACCCGACTGCCAGCCAATGATCGGACCTATGCCCGGCGTGCGCGGTATGTGGATGGCATGCGGCATGTCATTGAACGGATTCGGCGGGGCAGGCGGCATTGGCAAGCTCATGGCAGAATGGATCATCGATGGTGAGCCATCTCTTGATGTATATGCCTTTAAAGCCACCCGCTTTGGCAATTATTACAGCAGCTATTTCTACACTACCGAACGCACTCGCGAGGGTGTGAAATACTATTATCGATTGAAATTCCCCAATGATGAAAACGAATGGGCACGCCCGCATCGTGTCAGCCCGGTTCACCACCGCCTGCAGGAATTGGGTGCTGTTTTCGGTGAAAAATTCGGCTGGGAGCGCGTCAATTATTTCCAGCCCGGCAAGGAAAGCCGCCGCATGGGTGCAGACCAACGTCAATGGGGCTGGGGACGTGCGCCATATTTCGAGCGCCTGCGTGTAGAACACGAAGCAGCCCGTGAGCGGGTTGCTATCTTCGATTTCACCTCCTTCGGCAAGATAGAGCTTAAAGGACCCGGCGCCTTGCCTTTACTGCAGCGTGTGGCAGATAGCAATATCGACAGACCCATTGGCAGCGCTATTTATACTCAATTCTTAAACACGCGCGGCGGTGTTGAAGCAGATTTGACCATCGTACGGTTGAATGAAGATCGTTTCATGGTCATTACCGGCTCAGGATTTATCGGCAACGACCTTGCCTGGCTGCGCATACACCGCCTGCCCGAAGACGGCGAGGTGGAAATCCGTGATATAACTACCGAGCTAGCCTGCATTCCGCTTTGGGGACCTAAAGCCCGCCAGGTATTAGGCGCTGTGACTAAATCGGATATCTCAAATGAAGCAATTCCCTACCTTCATTCAAACTGGATCGATATTCGAGGGGCAAAGGTATTAGCTGTCAGGGTCAGTTATATCGGCGAGCTTGGCTGGGAGTTATATATCCCCAACGAACATGCTACACAGGTTTGGGATGCATTAATGGCTGCCGGTCAACCATTCGGAATTGAACCTTGCGGTTATAAAACTGCCGATTGTTTGCGCCTCGAAAAAGGTTATCGCTACTTTACCGGCGATGTCACTCAGCGTGAAACTCCCTATGAGGCTGGTTTAGGATTTTGCGTCGACTTGGATAAAGGAGACTTTATTGGCAAAGACGCTCTGATGAAAGCCAAAGCCGAGGGGCTTAAACGAAAATTATGCACGCTGACCCTCGAAGGCGATGAATGGCTGCCTGTATATGGCGGCGAAGCAGTATACCTGGATGGCAAAGTAGTGAGCCGGGTACGCAGCGGTGGATATGGGTTCACATTGAAAAAGAACATTGTGTATATGTACCTGCCGATCGAGCTGGCAAAAATCGGCAACCGCTTCCAGGTTGAGCTTTTCGATCAAAAAGTAACCGCAGAAGTAACGCCCACCGTTCTCCTTGATCCTAAAGGTGAAAAACTACGCTGCTAATGAACATTTCAGGTGCAGCGGACTGAAAATTTTGTCCGCTGCGCCTTAATGCATATCCAGAATATTTTAAAACAATTGATTACAGAGATCATTATCAGTGTGCAAGGAGGAGAAATCGTGAACATGGCTGCACTTTTGCCGGGAAATATTAGAACAAACATCATGATCTCGGCTCTGTGTTTAAAAAACAAGGGCAAAAATAACCTGCAATACCTTTACAGGAAAATTAATCCGGTCAATTGGAATAAAAATTCCAGGTCGAATGACTCCTGGTTTTCTAAATTCTCTCAGACGAACAACATTACGGGCAGCATCAATTCAAACTGCCTTTATTGTTTGTAAACCAAATTGGAGATTTTTCAGTGTATCAATTTGCAGAATTACTATCACAACAACAGGTTGAACGCACCCATAGCGCAGCACTTGAAATCCTAGAGAATGTGGGCTTACTGGTAAGAAACGAGAAAGCACGCAGCACTTTTGTCAAGCATGGTTGCAAACTCGATTTCGAAACAAATCTGGTTAAATTTCCCTCAAAAATCATCGAGGAATATCGAAAGTTAACCCCTCCTAAATTTACATTCCGCGGGCGCGATCCAAAATTTGACCGCACCATTCCAGATGACTCGCCCATTATCGTTACCGCCAGCTCGGCACCTAATATCATCGATCCAGCAACACGGGCAGAACGCCGCTCAACTTCCACAGATATTGCCCGGATTGCCTATCTGGTCAATGAATTACCGGGTTACGACGTGTTCTCTATCTCCACCCTGGCAGATGATGCACCTCCAGGTCAATTCACCCTTTCCCGCCTATATCCGGCTTTAAAAAATTGTTTAAAACCTATCCGTAGTACGTGTACCGATGAAGCCGATGCGGAAAATGTATTGCAAATGCTATATGTCATTGCTGGCGGAAAAGAAGCCTATTATGAGCGCCCATTCCTTACGCACCATTTTTGCCCGGTTGTGTCACCGCTGGTAATGGATGTAGCTTCTACCGAAATGATCATATACTTCACCGAAAAGCAATTGCCGGTTTACCCCAGCATCGTACCAAATGCCGGTCTCACTTCGCCCATGACTTTGGCTGCATCGCTGGCACAAGGCTGTGCCGAATTTCTCGCGTCAAATGCGCTGATGCAGATGGTGCACCCTGGAACCCCATTAATTTTCAGCACCCTTGGAACCGTAGCCGATTTACGCACCGGCGCTTATGCCTCCGGCGGTATAGAATGTGGTATGCTGCATATGGCATTTGCCCAAATGGCGCGCTTCTATAACGTGCCCTGCGGTGGATACATTGGTTTAACGAATTCAAAGATCAACGATGCCCAATCTGGTTATGAAACTGGTATGTCTACCGTCGCTGGACTTTTAGGCGGAGCAGATATGCTCAATATGGCAGGTCTGCTGGATGCCCTAAAAGCTTTTGATTTTGCAAAAGCTGTCATCGATGATGAAATTGCGCTCATGCTTAAACGGATCAAACGCGGTTTTGAATTCAGCGAAGAAAATCTGGCATTGGATGTGATCGCCGAAATCGGACCTGGCGGCACTTTTATGACCCATAAGCACACTGTGAAGCATATGAAAACCACTGGACTCTTGACTAAAATTTCAGATCGCAACATGCGCGATATTTGGATCAATAAAGGCTCGCTCGATACCCAGGCGCGCGCCATGCAGCGTGTTGTGGAAATTCTCAGCCGTGATAACCCGGCTGTTTTCCCGCCAGAAGTAGACGCTCGCATTCGAGCTGCTTTCCCTGGGCTGGTAGCCGGTAATTCAAGTTTGCCCGAAGGATTATAACGCCGGAGAAGTATTGTGGATTGAATTGTTTTCCCGCAAGCGGGAGAATATATAAACACTCAATAGGAAAAGTTCATTATTGATAACTATTCTTTTTCTACTTATGATATTAACAGTATTAAGTCATCATTATATCTATAGGCTATGCATCTATCTTTGAGACTGCTCGGGTTGTGGTGTAAAAACTCCAAATCTGAAAAATATTAGGATTAGCCATCAATATGAAGCATATCCGGAATTATCCCACACAGTATGATCAGGCAATTTTATGCCTAAATTTTGGCAAAAAACTGCCTCCTTTTCCGGGTTGATTTCGAATACACCAAGCATATTTATAAAAATGCCGAGGAAAGGAAACCAAAATGAAATTCTTTTTTGCCACCGATTTACATGGATCGGAAATCTGCTGGAAAAAATTCATTTCCAGCGGTAAATTCTACGAAGTCGATACGCTCATCCTGGGTGGAGATATGACCGGTAAAGCGATCATTCCCATTATCGATCAAGGAAATAATAGATGGAAAGTAACCTTGCTTGAACAGGAAACTATACTGGAAGGGAAAGAAGCCGTTGACAAGATGGTAGCTACCATCCAGAATCGCGGCTACTACCCTCATGTCACCAATCCCGATGAAGTGGAATCGATTGCAAAAAACCCCGAGATATCCGAAAAATTATTTTCCGATTACGTGCTTCAAACGATACAGCGCTGGATGGATTATGCAGATCAAAAGCTGGCAGGTACGGGCATAAAATGTTACGTATGCCCAGGAAATGATGACGTATTCGAAATCGACCCTGTCATTGCCAGCTCGAAGACCGTCCAATATGTCGAAGGGAAAGTCATTTGGCTGGACGAATATCATGAGATGATCAGCACAGGCTGGTCGAATCCTACACCATGGGATACGCACCGCGAAGAAGATGAAGATGCCTTGCTGGCACGGATGGAAGCCATGATTTCCCAGGTAAAAAATGTTGAAAATTCAATATTCAGTCTGCACGCCCCCCCTTATGGGAGCGGTCTCGATGAAGCCCCCGAACTCACGAAAGACATGAAATTAGCATATGCCGGCAGATCGATGATATCGGTGGGCAGCAAATCGGTATTAAAAGTAATCGAAAAATATCAACCATTGCTCGCCTTGCACGGTCACATTCACGAAGGTAAAGGAACTCGCAAGTACAAGCGAACGTTATGCATCAATGCCGGCAGTCAATACGAGCAAGGCATTCTGCAAGGAATTGTTGTGGATTTACAACCAAAGAAAGTCGGCAGCTACGTGCTCACTACAGGTTGATCCTCAACAAACAAGAGCGCTTGAACGGTTGGAAAGGAGGTGCAACCATTTGCCCATAAGATTGCTTTGGTTATAGAGAAAGGCAAGAAACACCGTTTTTCATCACTCTTTTTGCCAATCCTGGTTTTATCCTGGGCGGGCTATATCAATTTCGTGAAAGGAGCTTTTCAATGAGTGAGGTGACTCTATTCGTACGTAAAGCAAGCGGTTTGGTGCGTTCGTGGTCTGTATTTGACGCATTTATCTACGCCACATTTTCCATTAACCTGATCACACTGGGTTTGTATATCTTTTCCTATTGCTACTACTTCGAGGGGAATCTGGCGACTGCGGTGGTGATTGGCGCCATTTTGACCATCTTCGAGGTCATCGTCTATGCCAGCTTGATCTCTGCTATGCCGCGTGCCGGCGGTGATTATGTTTGGCAAAGCCGGATCCTCGGTCGCACCACTGGATTTATCTTGGCTGTTACCGGCTGGTGGTTCATCCTCTGGCTGTGGGTGCCCATGTATGGACAAATGTTGGTCTATGAATTCTTCACCCCCATTCTCGCTATCCTGGGCGCAAAAGATGCTGCCGTATGGTTCACTAATACCAATGACGGGTTATTGGTCGGTATGTTGTGCGTTTGTGTCATCGGGTTCATTTATATCGCTGTCGGTATGAAATGGTATGCACGTGTTCAAAAGTTCTGCTTTTGGGGAGGCATGATTGGATTGCTCTTGGTATTCATTTTATTGTTATTCGGAAGTAACCAGACTTTTGTGAACAACCTCAATACCATTGTACCGGATATGTTTGGAGCAGAATCGACCGATTTATTTGCAGCAACCATGACCGCCGGAGAAGAAGCGGGAACAGCAGCCAGTCCGCTGGGAAACCTTGCGGTGGGCGCCAGCATGGCAATCATACCCATGATCGTGTTCTTCAACTTATGGCCGAACTGGGGTTCCACGCTGTACGGTGAGGTGCGCGGCGCATCGGATTATAAGAAAAACTTTTGGGGCATGGCTTCCGCCATCATCGTTACTGCTGTCTTGGCGCTCATTTTCTTTGCGTTGATCGCCAAAACCTTAGGTTGGGATTTCTATAACAAAGCCAACGGTGCATTCTGGAACTATACCTGGGGCTATACAACAACACCGCCGCCGCTGCCGTTCTGGCCTTACCCGGCATTATTTGCTGCATTCATGGTAAAGAGCCGCTTTATCCAGTTCATCGTTATTGCATTAATGAGCTTGTGGTGGTTTGGGTGGTCTGGTACGGTCTTTTTGAGCTCTACACGTGTCATCTTCGCGGCAGCTTTCGACCGCATGCTCCCCGAATGGGTTTCATCGGTCGAGCAACGCACCCGCACCCCCATCAACGCCCTGCTGCTAATGGTAATCCCCTCAATCGTTGTATCGATTTTATACGCATACAATATCGGGAATTTCCGCTCGTTAGGATTAGACGCCACCCTGGTAATCGCGGTTACTTTCTTCGGATCTGCCATCGCTGCAGCAATATTACCCTGGCGCCAGAAAGAAATCTTTGAAGGCAGCCCGATTGCTAAATACTCAGTATCCAGAAGCTTGGGCTTACTCATGCTCCTGGTCTACGCCGTAGGTGTTGTATATTTGATCTTCATCTCTGCCCAATATATGTTCTCTGTGATTGGCGGATTGAACGCTGCCGGATTGGGAACTCCCCTAACTTGGATCATCGTGATCATCGTATCCATCCTGACCATCATCAACGCCATCGTGTTGATATGGGTGTTGTTCTATGTAGGCAAACCTATTCTCAAAGGCGGAAAGATGCCGTTAATCACTCTTGCAGCTCTGATCTTTACTTTGTTCCTGGATTGGCTGCTGGTGGAATGGTTCTGGGATCCACACGTACCGCCCTTTGATTTTGCCTACTATGCAATCGGCTGGAAGAACGTTACATCGATGGTATTTATGCTCGTAATGTACGGGTTGGCAGCTGCCATCTACTTTGGCTTTAATGCCTTCCGCCGCCGCCAGGGTATCGATGTCGAAAAAGTTTACAAGGAAATCCCGGTAGAATAGTTTGGGCAACACTTTTATCGAAGATATCGTGGGCAAATTGTTACCAGTAGATTTTCTCCACCCACCATTTTTGATCGTCATTGCGAGGGAGAATATCTCCCTC
>JAAZNS010000420.1 GCA_012798185.1 Chloroflexota bacterium
AGGATGTTGCCCCTACATTTATCCGTGCGTTCACTTTAATGGGTTTTTGGGGCATGATTTGCGGTGGAATCGTGCTAACTGCACCAAAATACGAGGCGGTTGAAAATTGGTTAGTAAAAGGGTCTGCGAAGATTTGGCAAATGACTGTCTTAATATTTTTATGTTTTGATATTATTTACTCAAATTGGGGGCTGAATCCGGCGGCTGACCCAAAAATATTCAACAAGATTGAATCTTCAAAAGTCACAATCAATGAGAATTCTAGAATTTACCTGCCAGCAAGCACTGAATATGAGTTGAAATTCAATCATTTTATGCGCTTCGACACATATTCGCCTTCTGTGGGGTGGGATAAATTAGCTGACATTCTATTACCAAATATGAATATGATAGGTAATATCCCGGTAGTAAATAATTACGATCCATTAATTCCAGCAGCGTATTCCCATTGGATGAATTATCTGGAAGAACAGGAATTAGAAAATTCCAGCCAATATTCTGAGATGTTGAACCTGATGGCAGTCGGGATTGTAGAAGAAATAAACCTTTCTTTAGATGAATTATTGCGTACTCGGCATATTGGTGAAAATCAGCGAGCCCGTCTGGTCGATTGCGCTATACCCGCCCGAGACCATGAACATGCTATGCAAATACTTAAAACTGATGAAATCTCTTTTGACAAGGAGGTAATCATCGAGGGATTATCGAACAACCTGGAAGAAATTTGCCTTTCAACTAACGATAATTACCTGGGAGCAGAAATTACTTTGATTTCTCAAAGCCCTAATCATTTGACTATTGAAATAAATTCTAAAAAACCTGGATGGCTGTTGTTATCTGATCTCTGGTATCCGGGCTGGGTAGCTAAAATTGATGAAGTGAATACACCCATTTATCGAGCAAATACTATCTTTAGATCGGTAAAGGTTGAAAAAGGTTTTCATGTAATAATATTAGATTATCGACCACTTTCATTTTTTATTGGACTATCGCTATCCTTGATTAGTTTATTTTGTATCACAATATATATGGTTTCCCCTTGGAAAAAAACAGACATATCAAATATTCAAAAATTATAAATGTATTTATTAATCCAGCGTTTGTGACTTTACTGTTTATTGCTATGGTTGCTGGAATTGTAATTCTTCAAGCGGAGGGGGATCCATTAGCGTTGGCACGTATCGGTACGAAATACAGCGAAGGAGATGCTAACGGATCAGAAGGATATGATGGCCAGTTTGTTTTTTTTATGGCGAGAGATCTGAATCCTGCAAGCGTAGAAAAATATTTGGATGTCCCTGCTTATCGATACCAGCGAGTGTTATTACCTCTGTTGGCGCAGATAATCAGTGTAGGCAATATAAAAATCATCCCATGGATGATTTTAATCATCAATATCATGTTTCACACAAGCGCAACCTGGGTATTGGGTCGGATATTTTATCGATGGGGAATCAACCGATGGTATACATTAGTATATGGGTGTTGGGTTGGATTTAGTTTGGCTATACGATTAGATTTACCTGAACCGGTTGCGTTTGGATTGATTGTTTTCGCTTTATATACCTTTTTGAATAATAAACCGGTAATAACCTGGATACTATTAGGATTAGCGCTCTTTGCTAAAGAAGTTACGGTTGTATTTGTCCTGGCGTTTCTAATCCATGAGGTAATTAAGAAACAATGGCGAGGAGCCATAGGAGTGATCTTCATTGCAATAATTCCATATATATTATTTCAAAGTTGGCTGTGGAAACAATTCGGGCAGTTTGGCATAGGGAGCGGGGGGGCGATGGCAACACCGTTTGAAGTCATCCCCTACATGGGATTGTTGCGCATAGGCAAATACAGTATGTTCTATTTAGCGATGATGATGGTTGTTTTCGGACCAGCTGTTGTTCTCCCTTCAATTTGGTGAATGATCGTTTCTATAAAAAAATGGATTGAAAAGGATGTTAATATTTTTAGTCTAGCATTGTTCTTGAATTGTCTGGCAGTTATGTTCATGCCATTTTCCACTTTTCGTGAAACGGGTGGATTATTACGATATGCCAATGGGTTAGTATTATCAATAATGATCTTTGCTGCAAATTATCGCATGCATAAAATAATTAATTACAGTTATTTTTGGCTGATTTTAAATATCTTTAATTTCAAATAAGTCTATAGAGTGCGGAGATGAAATGGAAACAGAAAACGTTCAAGAATTTGCAGAAAAAATCATTGGCAATATTGAAAAAGTCATTGTAGGAAAACGAAACACCATCGAACTTTCACTAATAAATCTCCTATGTCAGGGTCATTTGCTCATTGAAGATGTACCTGGGGTTGGGAAAACCATGTTAGCGCGCAGCATTGCCCGGTCATTGGGTATCAGTTTTGGGCGAATTCAATTCACACCTGATATGTTGCCCAGCGATGTCACTGGTGTCTCGATATATAATCAAAAAAGCCAGACATTTGAATTCCGGCCGGGTCCGATTATGGCACAAATTATTCTAGCAGATGAGATAAATCGGGCAACGCCAAAAACACAAGCAGCTTTATTGGAAGCCATGGAAGAGCGACAGGTGACCGTCGATGGAACCACCCATAATCTGCCTAGACCTTTTATGGTATTAGCAACTCAGAATCCAATTGAGTATGAAGGAACTTTTCCCTTACCAGAAGCACAACTGGATAGGTTTCTAATGAGAATTCGCCTAGGATACCCAGAAGCAGCTGCTGAAATTCGTATTATTGAAGAGCAACAATTTCAGCATCCTATTGAATCATTACAACAAATCATCTCCGTTGAAGAATTAATTGAGATGCAGGAAGAAATTAAGAAGGTTCTTGTAGCAGATCCAATAAAAAAATATATTATTAATTTATCACGGCAAACTCGTACTCATACTGAAGTGTATTTGGGGGTAAGTCCGCGAGGAAGTTTAGCTCTTTATAAAACCGCACAAGCCAGAGCTGCGATGTTAGGTCGAAATTATGTAACACCAGATGACATCAAGATATTGGCTAACCCCACCTTTGGTCACCGCATCATTCTAAATCCATCAGCTCGCATTCGTGATATAAATACAGATCAAGTGATTAATGAAATATTGGACATGGTAGCGGTACCTGGCGGCGACTTATCTAAAATTGAAGAATGAGTTATTCATTACGTATAGTCATTTTATTGATGATTGCCTGTATTATTGGGGGAGTAGTAACAGGTCAATCTTATTATTATCGATTAAGCTATTTATGGATATTTATTATTATCATAAGCTGGGTGATTTCTCGGATGACATTAATGGGATTAACAATCAAGAGAACACCACGTGCGTTACGCTCACAAGTAGGACAAATTTTCGAAGAGCGTTTTGAGATAATCAACTCTCATTTTTTTCCACGAATTTGGATTGAAGTAAGAGATGATTCCACTTTACCAGGAATAAAACCTTCACACATATTGACATTAATTAGAGGACATGAAAATCGTTCATTCATTGTGAGAACACGCCTTTTAGAAAGAGGGGTATTTTCACTTGGTGAGACTGAACTTTTATCCGGTGATTTTTTTGGAATATTTTCGGTAAAAATGAAATTTCCCATCACAAATCATTTGCTGGTTTACCCGATGATGGTTCAAATTAATTCATTTCCCAGCCCTGCCGGGTGGCTGGCAGGAGGTGAAGCTTTACGGCGAAGAACTCATCAGATAACCCCAAACGCTGTGGGAGTAAGGGATTACATTCATGGTGATCCATTGAACCGGATTCATTGGCTCAGCACAGCCCGCAGAAACCGCTTTATTGTTAAAGAATATGAATTAGACCCAATGGCGGAAGTATGGATTTTTCTGGATGCTAACCGGAATAATCAGTGCGGAAGTAAAGGAGAGCTCCCTAAATTGGATATCCGTGAAATGTGGAAACCCTCTGTGAGCATCCCTTTACCAGCTTCAACAGAAGAATATGGAGTGTGTATTGCTGCGTCATTAGCTCGATATTACTTGAAAAATGGACGGGTAGTTGGATTTGTAAGTGGAGGAAAAAACTTTTGGGTACTGCCTTCTGACCGAGGCGCTCGGCAGATGGGAAAAATCTTGGAGACTCTGGCTTTAGTTAGAACTGATGGTGATCATCCTTTACAAACTATTATCGATACCCAAGTACAAAATATTGCGAAAGGAAGCACAATAGTCCTTATCAGTCCATCCAGTGAAGGAAAATTAGCTCTGTTAGTCGTCTCATTGATGCAGCGGGGAATGCATCCAATTGTTATATTACTGGATCGTCAGAGTTTTGGCGGCGAGAATACGGATTACGAGAGCGAAGAAAATTTTATTTTACCGGCTAATATCCCTGTAATTCGTATTAAAAATGGGGAT
>JAAZNS010000421.1 GCA_012798185.1 Chloroflexota bacterium
ATCGTACTAGTTCAAGTCTTAGTATCACAAAATATCCTGAACACGTTCTGGTATACGATCTTACGCATCGGTGCTGTAATGGCAATCGTTAGCCTTGGATTGAACTTAATCTATGGCATCAATGGGCAATTCTCGCTTGGGCAATGGGGCTTTTACGCAATTGGCGCTTACACAGCTGCGGATATTACTTATCGTTGGGCGCAATTACACAATGCATCTGGTTTAGTCATTGTATTTCTGATAGTTTTCTTAGTAGGAGTTTTTTATATACTAATAGGTCAACTGGTAAGAAAGATCCGTGGATTAGACCCTTTGTCTGCTTTCGCAATTTATATTGTTGCTACCTTAGTAGCCAGTATTCTTGCCATATATTTGGGAAAAGTACTCATCGATCCTGTTTCCAACCTTCTTGCTGGATTAGGGAAAAATTTCGCCATGCAATTGGTATTTTTCCTGGCAGTAATTTTGGCAGGTTTGCTATCTGCTGAAGTGAGTTATTTATTTGGGTTACCCGTCTTATCCTTGGGATCAGATTACTTTGGTATTGCTACACTCGGCTTTACAATTATTGTAAAAGTCCTGTTGGATAACTCGGATACGCTTCTTGGATTCCAAGAGATGAAGGGTGCCCGGGGTATGGTCGGAATACCAAAACTATCCTCCTG
Organism: Chloroflexota bacterium; assembly: GCA_012798185.1. Taxonomy (GTDB): domain Bacteria; phylum Chloroflexota; class Anaerolineae; order Anaerolineales; family UBA4823; genus JAAZNS01. The sequence goes on from JAAZNS010000421.1 coordinate 666, forward strand.
GTTATGGGTTTCAATTTTTCTTTTGGTCATTATCGTTCTAACCCGCAATCTGCTGCAATCCTCTCATGGTAGAGCCATTATTTCAGTAAGAGAGGATGAAATCGCAGCTAAAGCCATGGGCGTTGATATTGCCAGTCAGAAAACAATTACATTCGTCATTGGAAGCTTATTTGCCGGGCTGGCGGGCGGCTTGTATGCACATATCAACGGCTTTCTGCACCCCAATACTTTCAACTTCATTAAATCATTCGATCCAATGATCATCATCGTATTTGGCGGCTTAGGAAGTATAACCGGTACAGTCGTGGCATCTTTCACATGGGCGCTTGTTTTGGAAGGATTTTTACGTATCTTTCTTCCAGAAGGGTTTGAAACGTGGCGGTTTGTTGTTTACCCGTTGCTTTTATTGATCATGATGTTACTGCGCCCACAAGGTCTTTTTGGAACCTACGAATTTCCATTTTTGCGAAACGTATTACCTCCACCATATAGAAAGAAAACAGATGAAACATCGGTTTTGGGTAAAACGTTTTCAACTGCAACCGAAAGCAGCGATTCAACCTCATCGACCGGAGGGTAATTATGACAGACAATATGAATAACCCAATGCCCTCCCAAGTAGAAGCCTTAAGCTCCGATTCAAAAGTTCTGGAAATTACAAAACTCAATAAATTCTTCGGTGGCTTACGCGCAGTAAAAGATTTTGACATGACAATCAATAAAGGGGAATTGGTTGGATTAATTGGTCCAAATGGCGCCGGCAAAACAACCGTATTCAACCTGATTACCGGCATTTATGGCATCACTTCAGGTTCGATTGTTTATAACGGTACAAATTTATCTGGTTTAGCACCGCATCAAATAACGCAATTGGGAATTGCTCGTACTTTCCAGAATATTCGCCTTTTCCCTAATCTAACCGTATTGGATAATGTCCGCATCGCATACCATACACACGCCGGTTACGGCATGGTAGATGCAATTTTAAGAACTCCCAAGTTTCTTGAAAATGAAAGAATTCTTACCGAACGAACCCAAGAATTCCTCAGTGTTTTCAACCTCCATGATCGCCAAGGTGAAATTGCTCGAAACCTGCCATATGGCGAACAACGCCGCCTGGAAATTGCCCGCGCTTTGGCAGCAAATCCAAAACTGCTTCTTCTCGATGAACCTGCGGCAGGTATGAATCCAAACGAGGTGGTGGCATTGATGGACCTGATCCACTTCATTCGGGAAAGATTCGACTTAACCATCTTATTGATCGAACATCAGATGCGGGTAGTAATGGGAATTTGCGAACGAATTACTGTGATGGACTTCGGTGAAATAATTGCCCGAGGTACACCCAGTGAAATCCAATCTGATCCCAAAGTAATCGAAGCATACCTGGGTCGCGGCGCCGCGACTCTAGCTCAAAAATTAAGAGAGAAACGCAGCAATGTTGCTTGAAGTAAAAGACCTCAATGTATTTTATGGCGCAATCCATGCCCTTCAGGGTATTAATTTCCATCTGGATCAAGGGGAAATTGTTACACTGATTGGTGCAAATGGTGCCGGAAAATCGACCACGCTTAATACGATCTCCGGATTATTGCGTGCGCGATCTGGAAAAATCATTTATAAAGATAAAGATATCACATTAACCCCTGCTGAAGAGATCGTCCGCATGGGTATTTCACAATCTCCCGAAGGACGAAAAATATTTGCTACCCTCACCGTACTGGAAAACCTTGAAATGGGGGGATATCTGAAAACCAAAGAAGAGATCGATAAAGGGCTCATTCGAGTTTTTCACAGTTTCCCAAGGCTGAAAGAACGTCAAAACCAGTTGGGCGGCACGCTCTCCGGCGGTGAACAACAAATGCTGGCGATGGGACGCGCCCTAATGTCACAACCAGCTGTTCTGCTGCTCGATGAGCCTTCGATGGGTCTTTCTCCTATCTTAGTCGAAGAAATTTTTAATATCATCCAGGAAATCAACTCACAAGGGACCAGCATTTTGTTGGTTGAACAAAATGCTCAGATGGCTCTCTCTGTTGCACATCGTGGTTACGTCATCGAAACGGGATGCATCACTATGGAAGGGAAATCGATTGATCTGTTAAATAATCCACAGGTGATCGAATCTTACCTAGGCGGTCATTAAATACTTGTGTTGATCGATATAAAGAAGAACCAGGAAGTAATTTCCTGGTTTTCTTTTTATAAGTATCTATTCACCCAGTTCGAGCGAGCTTCCAAATTTGAGGTGTTTTTTTGGGGGTTTCAGAATCTCAGGTAAATCAAATTAGAGGCTTTTCCATTACAGCCTGAGCCACAGTTATATTAATAATTAATCAACTTACGATCAACGATCGGACATCGGGTTTATCTAAACGGATTAGAAACCAGCCCGATATCGCCATAGAGATAACTGCCATGCTGATATAAGGGGTGTCCCACCCTCCTCCATCAGCCCGGATGGCATGAGGGAAAAGCATCATCATACGAATAATGATATTAAACCCCTGAAGAAAAATACTCATAGTTAACGCCCAAGCGCGGCCCCGCCATATTCCAAAACCTAATAATGCATACAATAATGCAATAATGCCAAATATCGATATTCCAGTAGTAATGGTTTCTAAGGGGAAAATAATAACTGGAACGATTTGAAATAATATGAGTGGTATTAAAAACTTCTTCTGTGGCATCATTCTTCTCCTGTATAATTTGGAAAATTCTAACAGGGGGTTATTGCACTGTCAATAGGGATTGCCAATGGTAGAATATATAAGGAAAAAATGCTATGCCATCCGCAGAACTTATCTCAATTGGAACTGAATTATTATTGGGTGAAATTCTTGATACCAACTCCCAATTTCTTGCCACAATTTTACGCAATAATGGAATTGACCTGTTCCGCACTACAACCATTGGAGATAACGTACAAAGAATTGCCCAAGCGATCAAGGATGCTCTAACACGTACCGATATCATTATCACCACTGGTGGTTTAGGTCCAACAATTGATGATCCCACCAGGGAAGCCGTCGCTCTAGCCCTAAACGTAACTACTGAATATCATCCAGAATTATGGGAACAAATCCAAAACCGGTTTAACCGATACGCCCGTTCGCCCACCGAAAACAACCGGCGTCAGGCATTTATTCCGCAAAACTCCATCGCCATCGAAAATCCGGTTGGAACCGCACCCGCGTTCTACATCGAAAAAAACAATCAATGCATTATTTCGCTCCCCGGTGTCCCCCAAGAGATGGAACATTTAACAAATCTTTTCGTTATCCCCTACCTGCGAAAAAGATATCAAATTAGCAGCGTGATCAAATCACGTGTTTTGCACACTGCCGGCATCGGAGAATCGCAGCTCGATAGTTATATCAGTGATCTGGAGTATAAAACTAATCCCACCGTTGGATTGGCTGCCCATTCTGGACAAGTTGATATTCGCATAACAGCCAAAGCTGAATCACCTGAAATAGCAGATCAAATGATCGGTAGCGTAGAAATCGATATTCGTCAGCGGGTAGGGAAGTGGATTTATGGCATCGATAATCAGACTTTAGAGGATATCGCCTTGCAAAGTTTGGCAAGAAAAGGCTGGAAACTCAGTACAATTGAATCAGGATTACGAGGTGAACTCGCAGGTAGATTGGTTCAGAATAAACAAGTTTATCTTGGAGGCGAGGTATTATCCAATCTCCCTGAACCAGCAGAATTTGAAAAAATGGTATCGGCTAATAGGCAACGCTATTCTACAGATGTAAGTCTGGGAGCAGCCATTTACCCTGAAGATGAAAAACAAAATGTTCTTATTATTGTCAATACACCGATAGATATAAAAAAATCAGAGCGTCCATTTGGCGGACCGCCACAATATGCTGTCCGGTGGGCAATTAATCACAGTCTTAATATTATTCGTGATTTATAAGGAGAAAACGTGGCAAAGACCGATCTTATTCTAACCAATGCGATTGTCGTCACAATGGATGATAATTTTAAAATCTTCGAACCAGGTGCTGTTGCCATCCAAGGTGATCACATTGTAGCAACCGGAATGGCGGAAGATGTAACCAGGCAAAACGATGCGCAACAAATCCTGGATTGTCAAGGTAAAATCGTAATGCCGGGATTGATCAACGCTCATACCCATGTTCCTATGGCGTTATTGCGCGGCTTGGCTGATGATTTACGTCTGGATGTGTGGCTGATGGGTTATATGATGCCGGTGGAAAGGGAATTTGTATCACCGGAATTTGTTTACTTAGGTACCCTGCTTTCATGCGTCGAATTGATCCGTTCAGGTGTAACATGTTTTGCTGATATGTATTATTTCGAAGAGGAAGTAGCCAAAGCTACCGCAAAAGCAGGATTAAGAGCGATTTGCGGTCAAACAGTATTAAAATTCCCCGCTCCAGATGCACAATTCTTCGAAGAATCACTCAGTTTTACTCGGGATTATATCCAACGTTGGAAAGGACATTCTCTCATCATTCCCTCGGTTGCGCCGCATGCACCCGATACCTGCACGGATGAAATATTCCGCTTATGTGCCTCCTTAGCAGTGGAATTCGATGTTCCATTACTAACTCACCTGGCAGAAACTGCTCAAGAAGAAGAAAAATCGCGCGAAGAACATGGCATGCCGGTGATCCCTTACGTAAAAAAGCAAAATTTATTTGACGCAAAAGTAGTTGCCGCACATTGTGTTCATGTCGATGAAGGTGAAATCCTCACCTTACTTCATCATAAAGTTGGCGTTGCGCACAACCCTTCATCGAACTTAAAGCTAGCTTCGGGTTTTGCACCGGTGACTAAGATGATCGATTCGGGGCTAAATGTCGGTATTGGAACCGATGGAGCTGCCTCAAACAACGACCTGGATATGTTCGAAGAAATGCGGCTAGCTTCATTCATCGCTAAAGCAGTTTCCAACGATCCAACTGCCATTCCAGCACAAACAACACTAAATATGGCAACTAAAATGGGCGCGAAAGCCCTGCATATTGGCGATATCACTGGCAGTTTGGAACCGGGTAAACGCGCTGATTTAATCATGCTGGATATTTTCCCCCTACACAACACCCCGCGTTTTCGTCGTGAAGACCATGGTCTTTATGCTCAAATTGTATATGCAGCAAAATCGACCGATGTCACTGACGTAATGGTCAATGGTCATTGGCTTATGCAAAACCGCCAATTGACCACCCTTGATGAAAATGATCTTATCAGGCAGGCAGAAGAATATGCTCGAAAAATCGACATATTCCTAACTGAACGTGAACAGTCGGTGCTTTCAAAACTTGTGGCAATCGGCGGTGCTACTGAAGCAGAAA
>JAAZNS010000422.1 GCA_012798185.1 Chloroflexota bacterium
ATGCCCTTTTGTTCAGCGCGGATGAATGCTTCAGCGAAACTGGTTTCATAACCATAATTATTTGTTGAAGTACCAGGGTGATACCAGTATCCATCAAGGCAGGTCATAGAAAGAATAATCGGCAGTTTATCGCCATTGCTCAATTATGTAATATCTTCTTTCATAAGCAGGACTTCATCTGCCCAAAAGGTAATCTCGCCATGACCGATATAATTTACAATTAAAGCGCCCTGTTCATTAAGGCTTTCAATAAAATCATTAGTCGCTTCGATGCAGCTATGGTCGCCATATATATCGCACACACCAGCATGATCAACATAATCATCTAGATACAATCTGCCGGCGGAATAATCCAGGGATATATAATCATTGATGATATTTTCTGCGGTTTGAACAAAATTACCTGCTGAATCGGGTGTATCATCTGCTGCAAACAAGAAATGCCCCTGCCAAAATTGAACCGGGCTCGCTTCATAAGCGACAACTTTTTGGATGAAATTATTAAGTTCGCTGGGGCTTGTTACCGGCAATCGGGCAATATAGAGATCGGGCAGAGCATCGGTGCCGACAATGGTTGCTAGGTCGTTGGTCGCATCCACCTCGCCCTGATCGGGATCCACCCATGCCAGGAATGGCGGCATGTAAATTGTTTGCCTGCCATATTCCCCCGAATATTTCTTGAAATTCCAATGCCCGTCTCCTATTAATAACACATATGCCGGTAACGGGGTTTGCCAATGGGCAAAGGTATAACGCAGAAAATTCTTGATCGCGATGGGATGATAGATGCCAAAATTGAATTCATTCACCAGGTCATCGAAATCGATGACTTTCGTCATGAGACCTTGTCCGGCGCGGTAATCCGCTAAAGCCTGCGCACCGCTTTTGAATAAACTATGCGTAATAAATATATAGTCCGCCTGATTGCTTGCCGCATAGAGATCAGGTGCTGGCGGTGTGTAATACGAAATGCTTTTTGGAGATTGGACCGCTGAATCCCCTGCCACGATATATTCTGCATCGCCGGAATGAACCTGTCCCTCGAAAGAGACGGTGCCTGATGATACTGTAGCCGATAGAATATTGGTCGGTGTTAGAGGTTCCGTGATATCCAAAACGAAAACCTTACTGCTCAGGATATTACCGATCTCGTATTGCCAGGTTAACCCGCCCTCATTTCTCGAAAACTGTAAAACATCGTTTTCTGCCTGAAATTTGCGCAAATATTCGATTTCGAACCAATCAAAGTAAATCCAATCACGATTTAGATTGGTATCGAATAAAACTTGATATCTTAATTGGTTTTCTCCCTCGATTAACGCTGAAGAAGGCAGATGAACGCTAAAATGATAACGGCTTATACCGTCCCAATAATTATCCACCACCGGCGATGTTTGAGTGTTGAACCATATCTTATTATGGTGATCGGGATTAGATGGACTTCTAACGCGAGCAACCGCTTCACCTTTGAGTGTTGCGGTAAACGGAGTCGCAGCGATTGCTGATAAAGTCGTTGTGTAAGTGCGCGTGGTTTGATTTCGAATATTATCCCAAAACCAGGTATCCTCGGATGAAAAATTATAGGTATACCAATGATGTGACTGTTCAGCATGAACGGTCGTGGTGTAGGTTTGCGGAACAGGGCTGCCTTGAGGGCTGCCGTCAACGGTGGGCATCCTTGAGGCACCACTGCCGGTGGTAAGCCAGTATACATTTTCATCCGTGTATTTTTCCATCATAATGGCATTGTTAGTGGGTCTCCAGGGAACATATGAGCCATCCGTAAGCTGCCTGTAATAGGTCAGCCAAAGGTCATCCTCAGCGCTGTACATATCTGCTAAATAATCGCCGTAGAATTTCTGCCCATAAAAAACGATGGCTTCGCCCGAATCAAAGGTGTCATTGCCGTTATCGTTCTCGATGGTAATGGCAACATTCCTGCCCTGGCTGGTAAGCACAAGATTATTAGGATTTATTGCGGCAGTGCTGTACACATCATTTAGCTCATCGCGCGTTATCCGGTAAATTCCGTCATGATCGACGACGATTTTATAGCGTGGTCCTAAAGACTGCGTCTGATTGAATCCGGCAGTTATCGATTGAACTTGCTCCCCTTCCCTCGAGACAGCCGAATAACTCATCCGCCAATCCCTGGCATCGGCATAATTGATCAATTGACTTTGGAAAACCGCTTCGAAGGGGCTGCTATTATGGATTTTTTCATATTTGTCCAACGATGATAATGTGCTTTGACGATCAAAACTGTTGAAATTAAACCTTACCTCTATTCTCAAACGTTTATGCCAAACCAGCGTTTTTTCTGCTGAAATATATTGAAAGGGATATATCGAAACCTGTAAGACGCGTTGTTCGCGAATCCACATTGGTTCCGACATGACGGCAGCTTCTTGCGGAAAAGGATTTGCACTCGAATAGATGCTTTCATCGGGCAGATAGATGGTTTCACCAGGCTGAAAATCATCTTCCATTGGCTCATGAATGCCTACAGGCTGAATGTTATATACCCCGCGTAGGTACTCGTTTTCATCTTCTATGATAATGAGCGTAAAATCAGCATCAGCCGGAACGCCAATCATTACACCCTTCACCGGCAGTTGAGGTTTGCCCGATTCCATGGATTGCTCCAAGCCTGGTACATTCAACAATTGATATAGATGCTGTGCATCGTTTCCAGGAATATATTCGAAATCGGGAGTCTCCAACTCGAAAATCACTCCCTCGCCTCCGGATGAGATCACCGTTAACCGGGCTTGCTTTTGATTATCCGATGCAGAGGCTAGACGATATGAATTTCCCTGTGCAAGCGAAAAACCTAAAATAATGAAAGCATATAAAAAATGCTGGATCAATCTCATTATTATTATTCACTCATATAAAAAAATCTATTTCAAACCATGATTATAAATGATTGATCTCACTTTTATGGTCAATTTAGTAAATAGAATATATTTAAAACACTTTATATTATTAACGATTTTGACAAGTTTTTATTTCCGCAATTTTTTAAATAAAAAAGAGCTGCGCGGTAATCGCAGCTCTTAATAATCTAATATCCGATACTATTCCAAGGGAGGTTGCAACAACAGATCTTCGGAAAGCGGTGAACCTGCTTTTGTCTCAAGATCCAGGTCATAGATAATGGCTGGTGTGCTATAGGGTTTCTTTTTTTCGTTGTTTTTTGCCATTATATTCTCCATCTGTTCCTAAATTTAATATTATTTTATCCTATTCATAATATTGCTGCAATAACATAACCCTTTCAGGTTTGTTAGAGTATAAAAACATTATATTCCAAAACCAATATAATTATCTCTGCACCTCTACCACTTGCCAAAAAGAATCATTCGGAAGAAAATGAAGTTGGTAAATGGGGATCTTATCTAAAATCTGCTTTCCTCTGACAAATAACTCAGCATTTAAAAAGGGATTATCCGGTATAACCGGAATATTCGATATCAATTCAGCCAGTGCTCGCCCGCTTTCAATAGGCAATAAATCAACCCGCTTATCCTGGACCAATCTGTATAGCCCGGCTAACGGGGCTGACGCAGAAATTGGTCGAACTTGTGTGGGATTCCAAAAAGGTGTGGCATAAACTGCCCAAGCATTTCCAGATGGCATTAATGCCACCAAATCGTCATTGATTACGATGTCATTCGGTGAAAGCCGTGCAACAGTCGATTTTCCAGCACCTGAATGACCAAAAAATACATAAGCTAATCCGTTTCTAATAATGCCAGCACCATGAAATAAAATACCGCCATTATTAAATATTAATATAGCAAAAACGATGCGTAATAAATAATCAGTCGTCTCGACTATTCGTATTTCGGAGGTGAATAATTCTGCGCTCTTTTCCAGAAGATCGATATTTCCATAGAATCCCGGCATTTCGAATTTAATCTTTCTGCCGCTGGGCTCATATCGAAACGCAACTTCTGTCATGAAATTTTCGCTCACTGGTACCGCTATAGGGGTAATATTTACAGAGAATTCGGCAGGCTTATCGCTGGAGAATGACTTATATCTTTCAATCAATTGACCGCTGAATGATCTGTTTGCACCGTTCAATTTCACAGGAATATCTGCGATTGCTATAGTCATTGTCTTCTCAAATTCTGCGGGCATTTTTTTAGCTTCTTATAGTTATCCTGAATTTTGTTTTGGGGGATTTTTTTGAAGTATTAATCCCGTCAGGCTGGCAGCAAATAGGATCAATCCTGATACCAAAGCAGATCTCCCTTCACTTTTCGCTTTAACCTCTATCGGTCCATGCCGGGTGGTTTTGCCGCTTATTTCAACATCTTCCAATTGGTAGAAATATATCTTACCTGGAATGACAATTTTATCTTCATATTGATATTGCCCTCCAGCAAGAGGATCATCCGAAGATGGTATAAGACTTGCATTAATTTGCTCAAACGGACCCTCTGGGTAATCGCTGCGATACAGGTTGAAGCCGACAGTATCGAGTTCACTGGCGGTGCTCCATTCAATGAGAACGACGGCTTTCTTTATTTCAGCTAATCCCCAGATGATCAGTCCAATGCCAATCAATAAGATGGTAAATGAAATGCTGATGAAGGTTTTATTTGATTTCATTAAAAATATTTCAATAATAATTGATTAATTGCCGATACATAGTCCATTAGGAAATAATTTCTGATATTATACCTGTAACGATCACACTAACCTACCATGATACGAAAAATCTTATTATTATTTATCCCCACAGTTTTTCTTTTTTATTGGATTGTATCAGTTATTCCAGCAAATTCTGCCTCTCCCGCTTCGCAAAACACGCCAACACCCACGCCATATCCTGGATTATTATCGAGTGACTTAATAGAGATTAACACTGCGATACAACAGGCAGTTTCAAGCGAAGAAAGCTTTGTATTGGCATATTTAGTTTACGAGACGCAAATTAGTGATATCCGGATATCCTCAGACAATAATTGGGCAAGAGCCTGGTTATCCCCTATAGAACCAGAAACTGGGCAAGTCATTCCATCAGAACCCGGGCTAGTTATAGTAAAACGATTGGATGACCAATGGCAGCCAATATTACCTTCGCATGCCGAATGGATATCTGCAATTCAAGAAGCGCCCGCTGATTTATTATCTGAAGATGAAAAAATCATGTTTATTGAGGAGCAAAAATCGAGTGCCATGCTTTCAGCAGTCACCGCCACCTATGGAGGATATTATTTACCCTGGACTCGCAATGTTACTATGGCAATGACACAAAGCGTGAGGCATGATAAGTATACTCCTAGCGGCAGCGCTCACTATGCATTCGATTTTGCCACCCCCGGCACAGCGCAGATGTTCAATATTCTGGCAGCAAAATCAGGAAAAGTAAAATATTTTAAAGACACCTGTTCGAATGGTTCAGAAAGCTGCTCGAATTATATCGTTTTAGAGGATACCAATACCAATCCAACAACTTATATGCTATACCTCCATTTAGCAAAAGATTCCATCCCAGCAGAATTAAAAACGGCAGGCAAAAGAGTCGCTCAGGGTCAATTCATAGGCATTGCTGATGACACCGGGGTTAGTACAGCGCATCATCTTCACTTTATGGTGCACACCAATGCCTCTTCCTATTGGGGAACTTCGGTTGATATAACCTTCAACGATGTATCGATCAATGGCGGAAGACCTCGCATTACCGCCGATCAGAAATACTGTAAAAGTAGCGATGTTTGCACTTCATTCAGCACTTATTATGTATCCGGGAATAGTTACCAGAGTGATATGACACCACCTGAGGGAGGCATCACATCCCCAAATTTAGGTTCGATCATATCATCTAATACAATCACACTAAACGGTTGGGCAAGTGATAATAAAACCGGAATTGCCAGTGCCCAATTTGTTGCTTTATATAACGGCGCATGGCACGATATTGGCTCATCTTATACAACCCAAAATTTTTCTTTATCCTGGAATATGTGTAACGACTCTGTCCCTGATGGACCAGTTAGTGTCGCTTTGCGATTGAAAGATGTTGCCGGCAACCAGACATCAGGTCTGCCAGGTTTGGTTCATTTCTTTAAAAATTATGAATGTCCTACTTCTCCCCCTGCATGTTCTCCAGCAGCAGATCAAGTTGCGTTGTTCGCAAATTCAAGATTCGAAGGGAACTGTGTTTTACTTAATACCGGCGCATACACAAGCGCGTCATCTTTAGGGGTGCTGGGAGATGACAATGCCGAATCTCTGTTAGTAGGCAGCAATGTTATGGCAACCCTTTATGTAAAGCAAAATTACCTTGGCAGAGGAGAATCTTTCCTAGCAGATGACGCAAATTTAGCTGATAATATCATCGGTGCAAATTCGCTTACATCGGTTATCGTTAGCAGTCGAAACACTTCTCCAGGTGTACCTTTAAAGATCTGGCCTACATCTGGGGTTCAATTTCCAAATAATTCATCAATTACACTTGTATGGAACAATGGCAGCGGTAATTTTCAATACCAGGCAAAATACATTAAGGGAGGCATTACAACGACATCCGAATGGCAGAGCGAGCCTTTCTGGCATCTTGGCTCACTTTCTGCTGGCACTTACACCTGGCAGGTAAGAGCTAAAAATAGTACGGGTGAAAGCGCCTGGAGTTCTACATCCAGTTTTACGATTTTGAGTTCTTCAACTTCACCTTCTACAGTTACTGCGCCATACAACACTGATATCGAAGACCTCTCTCCGGGTTGGGAAAATAGCAATAATTGGGATCTGACCGCTGAAAGAAACCATACTCCCGGAGGCACCATTAGCTGGACTTATGATACCAGTTCATCCTCTGGATATGATACCGGTTACCCTAACCAGGGCGATCTTACCTCGCCAAGTATCTCAATACCCTCTTCTGGAACATATTATCTGCGATTTTGGTATTTATACGAGACTGAAGGTAGTGGAAAAAATTGGGATCAACGCTGGGTACAAATATCGGTCGATGGCGGTGCATTTACTAATATTTTGCAATTGTTCGATGACCCAATGAATTATTGGCTGCAAAGCCCGGTTATATCGCTTGCATCGTATGCCGGGCATTCGATTCGCGTTCGGTTTCATTTCGAAACGCTTGATGAGTTAATGAATAACTACATAGGGTGGACTATCGATGATTTCTCCATCACAACCACCCCACCGCTATCATGTTCGGATTCCAACGAACCTAATAATGACGCACTTTCTTCTCCAATTCTTGATACAAATGGAAAATATAGCATGATGGTTTGCCCTGGCGGTGATATCGATTATTTCCGAATTGCTGGTTTATCCGGAGATCATCTGGGTTTTTATGTACAAGGCAGTTATTCCGTTCCTGGCTCTCTTCTCGATCCCAGTCTTCTTTTACTAGATACCGATTCGACTTCCCCTTTGGGTGAAAATGATGACCAGGTTCTCGCTCAGCAAACCGATTCTGAACTTTACTTTTCGCCAACAAATAATGGGATTTATTATCTAAAAATCAAAGCTTGGGATCACCCATCGGGTGGAGGCAATGATTATTCTTATATTTTAAATATTTTCAATGAGAGTAATGATCCTTCGGGGAATTTTATTTACCCGGTAAGTAATCTATCTATTCTATCCGATAAGGTTAATTTAACTTTGGCAGCTTCCGATGCAGAAAGCGGAGTAAGTCATGTTCAATTTTATTGGCATTCAGGTAATTGGGAGACAGCTTCAAATTGGGTGTTGATTGGAGAAGATTGGAATGCCAGTGATGGATGGTCACTTGAATATGACATCAGCCAATTACCATTTCAGGGAGGAATGGCGTTCTATGCAAGAATTTACGACCGTGCTGGCAATTGGATTAGCACAGGTGTATGGAACATCAGCAATCCCAACGATGTATTCTTTCTACCGCTTGTTTTCAAACAATAATAAAATACAATTAATCACTAGCTAATAGTATCCAACAAAATGGTATACTATTTCAACTCGTATTTTTATGCATAAATAATTGTTTGAACAGGCATATAGTGAAACTCATTATCCAAATCCCGTGTTTCAATGAAGCCCAATCGCTTCCCCATACGATTGCCAGTTTACCTTGCTCTTTACCAGGAATTGATTCGATTGAAATCTTGGTGATTGATGATGGAAGCACAGATGGTACATCTGAAGTAGCCAAATCACTTGGCGTTCACCATATACGGCATTTACCTCAGCATGGCGGTTTAGCCAATGCATTTATCCGGGGCATAGAAACCAGCCTAGAAAAAGGCGCTGATATTATTGTCAACACAGATGCAGATAATCAATATGATGCTTCCTGTATTCAATCACTCATTGAACCAATTTTAAAAGGAGAAGCAGAAATTACAGTGGGAGACCGGGGAGTAGCTACATTAGCGACTGTCTCACCAATAAAGCGGTTATTACAACAAATTGGCAGCTGGGTACTTAGCAAAGCAGCCGATTCACCCACCCCCGACGCAACCAGCGGATTCCGGGCGTTTTCAAGAGAAGCTGCCTTGCATACATTAGTCGTTAGTGATTACTCGTATACGCTTGAAACACTTATCCAAGCTGGTGCAAATAAGATATCGATTGCTTACGTGCCGGTGAAAACCAATCCCCCCTTGCGACCATCCAGATTAATAAAAAGTATCCCGATATATCTGGCATATTCCAGCTCGACGATCATTCGAGCTTATACGATGTATCGACCATTAAGAGTATTTACCTCAATCGGAATTTGTTTAATCATCCTAGGATTAATTCCTGGCATACGATTCCTTTATTTCTATCTAAGTGGAATCAGTGGACATATTCAGTCATTAATATTGTCAGCAATTTTGATCATCGTCGGTTTTCAGGTTATTCTGATCGGCTTATTAGCTGATTTAATCGGGTTTAATCGTAAAATATTAGAAGAGGTTTTGTATCGGTTACGAAAGAATGAATTTAAACGATAATGTCGAGGGATTAATAATTAATGAGCGTTGGGAAAATAAAAATATTTTCGATTTTGTTGCTATTATTGGGGATATCAGCCTGTACACCGATTACTAAAGTTGAACAACCACAAATTTCCGACTGGATCAAATTATCAAAAACTCAATCGATAGGCCAAACATTTACTGCACGCTATAACGGTTTGGAGGGAATTGAAATCAATGTTAATCCCGATAAATTAAAAAAGGGTAAAATCATTTTACACTTAAGACATGACCCGCGGGAAAGCACCGATATAGCAACATCGGAAATTCAAATTTCCAGGTTCTCGAAATCGAATTCTTATAAATTAAAGTTTTCACCACAAAACCAATCACTTAACCACGATTATTACATTACCCTCGAATTAATTGGAGATTCTCTACTTTCCGTTGCCATTGCTCCTGGGGATTCTTATCAAAACGGTGCCCTTTATTGTAATAATGAACCATTAGATAATCAGCTTTGGTTTAACCTGGTATACAATCGGAAACTTGCTTTACTGGGAATTATCATTGAAATCTTGGGATGGATAAAATATTTAGCCGTTGGATTTTTTTTATTTATCATCCCTGGCTGGGGATTTTTATTATTTTTAGATCAACGATGGACAGATAAATACTGGTACGAGAAGATAGGTTTATCAGCGGGGTTAAGCCTGGCGGTATATCCAATTTTATTTTTATGGACACATATTATTGGTTTAAATTTAGGCGCTATATATGCATGGTTACCGCCACTTATAGGCATTACGATAATTCTTTGGAAAAAATATCGAGAAATAATTGGTTTCAGATTTTCACTAAATAAAATAAAGCGGGCAAAAATAACTGATATTCTATTATTGATTATCACGGCGATGATCATATTTGTGCGTCTGTGGGCTATACGCAATTTGCCCGCTCCTATGTGGGGAGACGGGTTTCAGCACACTGTAATTTCCCAATTATTGGTTGACAACAAAGGGCTATTTAACTCCTGGCAGCCCTATGCTGAAATCGCCTCTTTCACTTATCATTTTGGATTTCACACGCTTGTAGCGGTATTTCATTGGATCACTGGAATATCTCTTCCACAGGCAACCTTATGGACCGGACAAATTCTTAACATTTTGGCTGTATTATGTCTTATCCCATTAGTCAATAAGATCAATAAAAATCCATGGGGCAGCATCTTTTGTATTTTCTTAGCGGGTCTAATTTCACCAATGCCGATGTATTATTTAAATTGGGGCAGATACACACAATTGGCAGGTCAAATCATCTTAATTGCATGTGTTTATTATGCATGGGAATGTTTTGATAATAAGTATAATTGGCAGCTTTTCTTTATCAACTGCCTTATTATGGGCGGATTGGCATTAACCCACTATCGAGTATTATTTTTCGCTTTGTGTTTTTATTTATCATACTTTTTGTTCAATTTTCGGTTTAACTTCAAAAATACAACTAAAAGTATATTGATAATTGGTATTGGCAGCCTGGTGATTTTTTTCCCCTGGCTGGTGCATGTGTTTGAGGGAAAATTACCTGCAATCCAATCAGCTACCCTTTCAACTCCGGCAAATGATTTATCACAATCATCTATAATAGTTGATTCTATTGGTGATATCTCTTTTTATTTACAATATTTTCTTTGGATTTTTTCAATTTTAGTATTTATATGGGGAATATTTAAACGAAATATAGCGATTATGACAATTAGTTTTTGGTGGATTTGTTTTCTCGTTATTGCTAATCCTCAATGGTTAAGACTACCAGGTACTGGTGTGATTACTAACTTCGCAGTTTTTATTGCTGCTTATATACCCACTATTATTTTATTGGGAGGGGCAATTGGGCTAATAATTGATTTATTAACAGATATTTTCGATAATAATTACCCTAATATAATTATTTTTAAATATTCTCTTATTAAGTGTGTCTTATCTATGCTACTATTATTTTTTAGCGTTTATTCTATTAAAAATACTCTAAATTTAATTGATACGAAATATTTTGCTCTAATAACGAAGCCAGATCTAAAAGCTATGACTTGGATTAATCGAAATATCTCAAACGACTCCATTTTTATCGTGAACTCTTTTTTAGCATATAATGACACTACCGCAGTTGGATCAGATGGCGGATGGTGGTTACCTTACCTTTCTTCAAGAAATTCTATTCTTCCACCAATTAACTATGCAACAGAGAAAAATCAGAATCCTAATTTTATAAAAGTTGTTAGTGAGCTGACTTCAACAGTTCAGGAAAATGGGATCACTAGTGATGAAGTTTGGAATTTATTATTGAATAACCGAATTACCCACATATATATCGGACAAAAACATGGCAAGGTAAATAATTCTGGTCCAACCATCAATTTTGATGATCTATCGAAAGATCCAAGATTTAAAGAAATTTATCATATTGATCGTGTATGGATATTCGAATTAATAAAATAAAATTTTTAATAACATCCCAAATTTTCAACTTCATTTTAGAATGATAATCATAGTAATTTTCTCCATCGATAATTATAAAAACCGTTCTTCCACAAGATTTGGGGGAATTTATTAAGTTCGATTGAACAATTCTATGTTTCTATCAAATAATACAAAAGAGGTTATCTCAGAGACTCAAAATAGCAATTTTCTTCATGCTTTTTCCTATGGATTTTCCGCCATCATCGCGCAAATTTTGATGATGTTTTATACCGTCATTGTTGCCAGATGGCTTACCTCTGAATATTACGGTGTGTTATCTGCCTGTTATGCAATGGCAAGTTTGGCTTCATTTGCAATAAATTGGGGATTTGATATCTGGTTATTGAAGGAAGCATCCGCCAGTCGCGATCCCTTATTAATAACCAGCAGCATTATTCGGGTGAAATTAATTCTGGGCATTATTTGGACTATAATTTTGTGGTCTCTCCTCCAAATAATTCAACCATTATTATATGTTAAAGATATTTCCTTCATGGTTATCGTTGATATTTGGTGCGAGGCTTGTTTCACAACTTTATTAGTACATTTTGTTGTTGTAAAAGAGGTTACGTCTGCATCAAAATTCCTGATTTTATCCAGGTTACTAAGGTTACTATCCGCCGTATTATTAATTGCTTTTAATATATATTCATTGTTTAACTTCTCATTATTTCGTTTGTTGTCTACCTTAACTATTTTAGTTATAGTTTGGAGCACTATTAAGCCAAAGGTAATATCAGCAAATAATATTACAATAAAAGTCCTATTTAAATCTTCATTGCCCTTTACAATTTCAGAACTAATAAATAATTTATATATACAATGCGATGTCAATATTCTTTCGATATTCCTCGGGAATAGAAAAATCATTGGAAATTATTCACTAGCGATCAATTTAATAAACGCTATCCTAACCCTGCCTTATGGCATTATCAATGTATTTATTCCAAATCTAATTCGAGAAAAGGATACGAACCCACATCGGTTTTATAGACTATTATGGATTTTATACTTTATAAGTTCATCATTAGGTATTTTAATAATGATTGCATTATGGTATTTTTCGGATTTAATCGTAAACCTTTTCCTTGGAGAATCATATTTTGAGACAGGCAGGTTGTTAGTTCTTCTTTGTCCGATCATTTTGATCAAATGTATAAATCAAGTAACAATTGCATCGATAATCACAGTAAATTTACAATCAAAACGAATAATGCCGCAAGTTACATCGCTTGGCATTAAAATATTATCCAGTCTTTGGATTGTTCCACAATGGCAACAAACAGGATTAGCAATATTAAGCATCTTTAGTGAAGGAATGTTATTTTTAGGTTACCTGTTAGTTACTTTTCGTTATAAACATAAATTTGGTCATCTAAAATATTAATAAAATGGATAATTTAAACATTTTTATGCTTACATCTAACATGATAAACCAAGGTACATATTGGCGTGCCTTAGAATTTGCTAAACGTTTGGTGGATATTGGACACAATGTTACAATTATTGCTTCCTCCCAGGGAAGAAAAAAATCAATTTCCATATTGAAACAAAATGGGATTACCTTAGCGCTGATGCCAGATTTATTTCAAGGGCCATTAAGATCTGGCTGGGATCCTTATAATACATTAATGAGAATCTCATTCCTAAAAAGGAATAAAATTCAAATTATCCACGCTTTTGAATCTCGCCCAACTGTAATCTATCCAAGTTTAATATCACAAAAAAAAGGCGCAAAATTGGTTATGGATTGGAGTGATTGGTTTGGTCGGGGTGGTTCGGTTGAAGAAAGACCTAATCCAATAATCCGAACAACATTACGCCCAATAGAAACGTTTTACGAGGAACATTTTCGATCCCGCGCCCTTGCTACAACTGTAATATGTTCAACACTTCGTGACCGGGCAATAAAATTGGGAATACAGGAAAATTCTATATCTTTAATTCCCAATGGCCTAAATAATTCGAATTTGAAATATATTGACAAGCTAGAAGCACGTCAACGCCTCAATTTAGGTCGAAATTTGTTATTGGTCGGTTATATCGGTGCAATATTCTTGAACGATGTAAAATTAATGGCTGAAACATGTAATTATATTACTGAAAAAAATATAAATGTAAAATTTTTACATTTGGGTTATACGAATTATCCACTAAAAAAATTTGTTAAAGAGTCTGAAACAGTTATTCAAACTGGAACCATACCTCAAGGTATATTAAACGACTATCTTGCTGCATGTGATATATGTTGGTTACCATTCAAAAATACTAATGCAAATAATGGAAGATTCCCATATAAATTATCTGATTATTTAACATCTGGAAAACCGATCGTATCTACTAATGTGGGTGATTCCGCGGATTTTATTGCTCGGGAAAATGTTGGTATCATCACACATGATAACCCAAATGATTTTTCTGAAAAGACTATTGATTTATTATTGGATTATAAGAAACGGGAATGGTATGAAACACGAGCAGTGATGGTATCCAAAGATCCAAAATATTCTTGGGAAGAAAGAACTAAGCAATTAGAAGAAGTATATAAAGGATTGTTGTAAAAGGATTGTATTGGATATGTATGAAGATCTCCAATGTGTAGTTTGTCATAACAATAATTATAAATTTCACTACAAAGGTTATGATAGACAAAATTCATTCCATGACGAGTTTCATATAGTTCAATGTAATCATTGCAAATCATATTCGCTTTGGCCTAAATTATCACAAGATGAATCCAAGAAATATTACCCAGATGATTATTCTTGCTACCCAATCGCTGTTGAAGATATTAATTCTAACACCCAAAAAATCGATAAATTAATTCATCGAAATAAGTTTTGCCATCAGGTGACCAAACGATCAAAAATTAAAACAGGCCGAATATTGGATATTGGCTGTGCAACTGGAAATTTTTTATTTGGAATGAAAAACCTGGGGTGGGATTGTTATGGCGTTGAACCTTCAGAATTCGCAGCAAATTATGCGCGGAAAAGATTTAATTTAAATATTTATAACGGATATATCGAGAATGCGGATTACCCGAATAGTTTTTTCGATGTGATTACTTTATGGGATGTATTAGAACATACACGTAATCCAGAAGAAGTGTTGCAAAAAACTAAAGACTTATTAAAACCAGATGGTATATTATTATTAACCATGCCTAACTCACAATCATGGGAACGATATTTATTTGGTCAATATTGGGCTGGATGGGATATTCCCCGTCATTACAACATATTTTCACCTTCGTCTATTTCGAGCTTATTAAATCAGAATGGATTTGTAAGAGAGGAGATATTTGGATTCACAGGAAGACATGGTAATTTTATGAAAAGTGTAGAGTTTTGGTTAAACGACTCGAAACTTAATAAAACAATAAAAAAAATCTTTCATGGCGTGTTAAATTCAATCATAATTCGAATATTACTATATCCAATATTTATTCTTTCTGAGCAATTTGATCGTAGCTCAACGATGGCAATTTCAGCCAAAAAAGCATAGCTGAAGATCGCTTTATCTGAATAATATACACTAATTTTTCAGATGCATATAAATAATCCAAAAGTATTATTGAAAAAATGTAACAATGAGTTTATCCTAATCAGAGATAGGAAGTCTTTTTTAAAAAAGGAGAACAAGATGCGAAAATCATTATTTATTTTAACGATAACAGCGGTATTAATGGGTCTTATCTATATACCTGCAATTGCTGCCGCACCAGTATCCTATGTGTCTACTATTCAAGTTACCAATCTTGATACAGTTAATGAGGGTAATATAATTCTTAGTTTTTATGCCCAGGATGGAAGCCTTATCGCTTCGGTTGATGATACAATTGGAGCAGGGCAATCAAATACTTACAATACATTACCCAGTGAAGTTCCAAGTGGCTTTAACGGTTCTGTTGTTATCAGTTCTAGTGTACCAATTGCCTCACAATCGAATTTAGCAGGAAAAAATTCTTTAGGCTCACGTACACATTGGGCTAGTTATACAGCCTTTTCGGCAGGTTCCAGCAACGCATATTTACCTCTTCTAATGGCAAACAATTATGGTTATAACACCATGTATTATGTTCAAAACACCGGTAGCGCAAATGTTGATGTAAATATTACATACAGCGATAGTACTACCAATTCAATAACTGGCTTAAAACCTGGGGCATCGATAAAAATTGATCAAGCCACTGAATCACATACGAAAACCGTTTTCTCTGCAATTCTAAACGCTACAGGCAGTGAAATAGCTGTTGTTGTTGTTGAATACGGGAATGAATTATTCGCTTACTCTGGATTTGGATCTGGATCAACTCTACCCATAATGCCAATAGTCAATTCAAACAACTATGGGTATTGGTCTTCAATCTTAATTCAAAATACGGGATCTTCAGATACAACTGTGACTGTAAGCTATGTTCCGTCATTAGCAGGAACTGCCTGTACAGAGACTCAAACAATCCCTGCTGGTGCATCGAAAATTTTTGCACAATACTCTTTCACAGTTACTCCTCCAAGTGATGTGGTTTTAACCACTGACTGTGCATTTAAACAAAAATTCGTTGGCTCAGCATCTGTTACTAGCAATAGTGCAAGTCAACCATTAGTTGCTGTCGTGAACCAATTGAATTCATCTGACCATAAAGGTGCTGCTTATAGTGCTTTCGGTCAATCATCGGGTGCTGAAAGTGTTATTTTACCGATTATTCATGATCGAAATTATGGTTATTGGACAAGTTGGACTATTGTGAATAATGGCAGCTCTCAATTAGCTGCTGGTTCGATCACATGCACTGTTTCAGGAAAAGATGGCGGTGGGAACTCAGTCTCGACAAGCTTTTCCAATCCAACTGCATTGAATGTGAATGAAAGCTGGCTTGAACAAAATAATAATAAAATAGCCGCTGGATTTGTTGGTGGTGCAATTTGCCAAGGACCATCAGGTGCAAAATTAATCAGCACAGTGAATCAACTCGGTCAGGGAAGTTCATGGACAGGCATTGACTCTCTATTAGTTTACGAAGGTGTCAATCCATAAATATTAACCTAGCTTAAAAACAGAGTAGAGTTTAATATTCCTCTACTCTGTTTTTATATTTAATTTTTTTTACCCCTTGAACAAAGGTAGAAACCAAGTTGGCATGATTACATCTCTAATTTTTTATCTGGCGCATGTAATCAAAAGTGTGGATAATTTACTTAATAATCTGGAACAATGTTGTGGATTTGGTAAAATATACCCTGGTTCTTTATTAATTCTTACGAAGGATATTTTACAAGACATTTTAGAATTTACATTATTAAAAACTGGAATTGAATAATTCTTATCTTTCTCATTAATGTGAACTCTCGAACATGATATGTTTTCATCAAATCGATAGGTAAAGATTATGATAAATCGAAAAAAAATATTTTCATTTTTTACCATATTTGTAATCATTTTGATTTCATCCTGTAGTAACAACAATAAAAACACTAATGAAAAAGTGACTTCTATATCAATTCCAACACCTGAAAATGACTTGGGGACAGTTACGGGGATTGTTAAGGGTTCTGGTATCTACAAAAATTTAGAAGTAAATTTATATCTTTCAAAAAATATTACTTACGGAAATCCCGAATTACCACCCACAATTTCTTTTTCTCACCAATCCAATCCAAGAGGGGTATTAGATCAAAACAGCGGAACATTTTATTTTCCGAATATTGAACCGGGAGATAATTATGTCATCACAATATTTAATCCTCCGGGGGATATTAGTTATGTAAAAAATATGGAAACCAATACATTGTTACAAATTCAAGTTAAAGCTGGAGAAATCACCGATTTGGGAACAATACATATTCCATAATTTACTAATTATTAATATACTATTGATCTTACTGCCAGACGTTATCAAAGCAAAAGTTGAAAGGGTAAATAAAAGTAAATAACTAATCCATTACAAACTGAGCGATCTTATAAATTTCATCTCTTGAAATTAATTGGTGGCCATCTAAAAATGAATTTAATTGTGAGTAACATATAAATCTGAAATAATTATTTGGGTAATTGCCCAAACCATCCATCAATTAATCCCTTCCAATAGACTTTTAAAATGGCTATTTGATGATTATATATAAGCCTAATTGTCCCAATTAAAGCGCTTCCTATCCGATAAAGTATTATTATTGGAGCTTGCCATATTTTCATATTTTTCCGGAAATAATATCCGCTATTACGCGCCATATGATATCGTTCAAACGGATTACACTCTCCCCCACTTGACGCTGACACTTTATGCCATAATTTTGCTTTTGGATTTATGTAAATTTTAAACCCTCCTCTCCTGATTCGTAAACAAAAATCTAAATCTTCATAATATGCCGGAAAAAACGATTCATCAAATAAACCGACTTTTTCAACTACCGTCTTTTTCAACAACCAAGCACATGCAGGTACAAAATCCCTCTCAATTAATTGATTTGCCAATATAATTTTTTCTCGGGGAAATTTTAAAATTTCAAGTAGCCATGGATTGATTTTTCCTCCAAATGACCACACTTTCATGGGATTTGAATAATAATACATAACCGGGCTCACAACTCCTGCCTCATCTGGGAAATCTTCAAGAAGATGTTGAATCATTTCAGGATCAGCAACAATGTCATTATTTAATAATAATATAAATTCTGCCTTATTCGAAAGAGCATATCGAATGCCTATGTTCATTCCTCCTTGAAATCCGAGGTTTTTTTTATTTTCAATGATTTCAATCCAAGGAAATTTTTCACGAATTACAGGAATGGAATTATCAGATGAACCATTATCAACCAAAACAACATGGAAATCTTTGTATGTCTGTTTTTGAATGGATTCAATACACTCAGTAGTGTCTTTTAATTGATTCCAATTAAGAATAACGATATACAATTGGTTTTTAATAAGATACGTTTTATCCAATTATTTATTACCGGTTCAATATTTATGAGTTAATTAATATATATCTATCGATTTTACGAAAAATACTATCTACGGCTGTCCATTAACAAAAGGAATAGAAATTGTGTAAATTGCTTTATAAAATCCGAAATAACCAGATATACTTTCATTTTCTTTCTCTCCTCCCAACAAAAAAATCTCCGTACCAATGGGAACCATACCCAAATGTGAGCCAAACTCCATAGGAGGAATTTCTCCAGCTTGCCAGGCATTTTGTTGGGGGAAATACTGCAAAATACTTCCATTTCCCGTTGGAGTAGAATATCCTCCAATTACATAAATTATATCCGCCATCGAGGCAATTCCCATCGCATAGCGGGGCTCGGGTAAGGGAGCATTTACCTGCCAGGGATTATTCTCACCATCATCTAGGTCAGGGAAGTACCCCTCATTCACTTTCAAACCCTTCTCACCATCAAATCCCCCAACAACGAATATTTTTCCTCCCGCACTTGCAGCACCTGCATATGCTCTTGCTGTTGGCATCTGCTTTTTAAGCGTCCATTTATTGGAAACTGGATTATATTCCAAAACCGTGTTGACTACTTTTTTGCCATCCCAGCCGCCAAACAAATACAATTTTCCTTCATACGCTGCGATTGCATACCCACATAGCGGTGTTGGCAAGGAAGCTAATTCATCCCATTGATCGTGATGCGGATCGTAAACCTGAAGTGTTTTTAATATCCTCCCATCTGCGGATTTGCCGCCGGGAATAAAAATCGACCCTCCAATTACCACCCCAC
>JAAZNS010000047.1 GCA_012798185.1 Chloroflexota bacterium
GAAACCTATGTCAATCGAGCCTGGGAAGTATGTTTTATAAAAAAAGACCGCCATCAAATCGAATTGAATGCCGATCAATTCATAAAACAAGAGATTACTATTCAACGGCGGTTAGTTCGCCGTGCGATAAGCATGCTTATCCCCTCGTTGCGGGATATTGATTTCGGTATTGTGGATCGGTTTATCTTGTTCTGCGGACGAAAGAAAAAATATTTGAATGCCGATTTGGGTGAGAGATTGTATTTTTCTAAAATAGATAATCGGGCGATCATTACACAAGGAGAATTGCGGATTCCCGGTGATTTTCCTCAAATTACCGAAGGGATAATAATCCCAATTCATATCCCAGGGACGGTAGAAATTTCACCCCGATGGGTATTGGAATGTATTTCGGTCACATTGGATGATAATAACCGAAGGGAAATTGAGAGCAATTCCGATCCATATCAAATCTGGCTGGATTTAGAAAAAATCGATAACCCCTTGATATTAAGAACACGGAAAAGAGGAGATACTTTTAATCCTTTGGGAATGGAAGGGCATCATATCAAACTTTCCGATTATATGATCAACGAAAAAATTCCACGCTCATTTAGGAATCGTTGGCCGTTGTTGGCAGCAGGGGAGGATATTGTGTGGGTGACGGGATATCGCATGGCAAACAAATTCCGGGTCACAAAGGATTCGAAGCGGGCGATTCATGTGTCGCTCAATAGCAATTTATAAATTCGGGGATTTTACACCCCGGATTGAGCAGTTACTCTTTTACCCAATAATTGGAAGGCTATATCAAGGATTCATCTCTGCCAGGCGGTTTAATTTCATGCTGATTTCCCGCCATTGGACTTTGGACAACCCTAATTTTTGACGGATTTTATCCCGCTCCATACCACTTTTCCAATCTACCAAAGCACATGTCCAGCGGCACATATCGAAGGAAAGGTGTTTGTTCAAACCAGCTTCTTTTCCAAGGTCTTCCAATAGATATTCCAAACGGCGCTGCGACCAGGGAAACACGCGTTCCGAGGCAGGCATCTGATTTTGGTATTCGTGGTATGCCTCGATCCATTCGGGAGGCAGAGGGATTTTCCGTTCCTTGTAGCGATATTGGGGTGAGGCATAGCGGACGAAGAGGAGCGGTCCTTGTGGCGATTCTAGATCAATGTGGTTATGAGTAACAGAGAGGGTTTCGCCTTTTTTTAATCCAGTATGGAGAAGGAGTGTAAACAGCAAATAAGGCCGCAGGTCGGGTTTTTGTTTCACCCTAAAATTTTTTGCAGCCAAAATAACATTTTCGATTTCCTGCTGGTTAAGAACTTCCGGTAAAGGACTGATCACAGAATGCTGTAGAACTTTTTCAGAGGGATCGATAAGGACAACACCATTCTGGTGAAGCCAGCGGAAGAACGATTTGATCGAAGTGATTCTGCGGGATAAAGATTTTGGGCTGCAAGGAACGCCGCGTCCGTGTTGCAGCCATTCCAGGAAGAGATTTATATCGTTTGTAGATATACTTCCCAGAGTGCGGTCTGGAGGCAGGTAAGAGGCAAACAAGTTCAAATCGGCGATGAAAGCTTTAACGGTATGAGGAGAATTACCCTGATCGATCAGGAAAATACGCCAGGCATTCAGGGTAGGAAGGAGCAAATTTTGAGGGGAAATATGAGCAGAAACAGAATCGGGTGACATGATCTCCTCCAGGAGCAATCAAATTTCGCATAGCCAATGTTTATTATAATGGTCATTTGTAGTAATGTCAATTAATAATTTTAGGGTTTCGAATTACGATGCAGAACAATTACCTTGCAGTCCAAGTTCGGCTGCAATCTTTCGCATTGCCTGGATGACATTCTCGGTATGTTCCCATAAATCGATGCCAAATTCCTGCGCGGCTTGTGAGATTTCGTTCCGATTGGCTCCGGCAGCAAAAGCGCGGTCTTTCCATTTTTTCTTGACCGAGCTGGCAGACATATCCATTAGAGAACGAGAGGGCCGAACAAGCGCTACGGCGGTGATTAAGCCGGTAATTTCATCGCAGGCGTATAAAGCTTTTTCAATTAATGAAACCCTAGGAACTCCGGTATGATCCGCATGACTCAATACACCTCGGATAATTTCTTCTGGCACACCAAGCTCACGCAGGATTGGCGCGCCAGCTTGCGGGTGCTTTTCCAGGGAAGGGTGAATTTCCCAATCGAAATCGTGTAACAATCCGGTAATTCCCCAGGTTTCTGTGTCCTGTCCAAATTTTTCAGCATAAAAACGCATAGCTGCTTCAACAGCCAGCATGTGCCTTACCAGGTTTTCATTTTTTACATATTTGCGCACTATTACGATTGCTTCATCTCTATTCATCGGTTTTCCTCAGAAAAAATCGGTTCGGGGTTTCCCATGATGGGTGTTGGGTGAGAGATATTTGCTTCCCATAAAGCTGCAAAAGAGGCAGGGAGCTCGCGGATTTGCCAGATAAAACGCCATGGAAAACGATATTGACGCGTATCGGCGATGACGCCTACACCTGATATCCCTAATCGGTTACATAAATAAACGGCACGCGGCAAATGGAATTTTTGGGTGACCAGCAATGCCTCATCAATTTTAAAGATGTGTTTTGCCCGATAACAGGTGTCGTAAGTACGCCTGCCGGCATAATCTAACACGATATCTTCAGGGGGTACACCAAGAGCCAGGGCATATTGGCGCATAGCTTCTGGTTCGTTATAATCGATATAACTATTATCGCCGCTCATTAATAATTTTTTGATTTTCCCTGAAAAATATAATTTTGCCCCTGTTTCAACTCGATCGCGAAGAACTGGTGTTGGAGAGCCATCTCTCCAGAGCCCAGCGCCAAAAATTATCCCAATTGTTTTATAGGGAGCTTCTTCTATTGTGTAGATTCGAGATGCTGAATAAAATCCTGTAATCAATCGGGATACTAACATGCCGCACAGGATAAATAAACAAGCAAAGAATAAGTATTGAAAAACCACTTTCACTCGTTTCCAACCCACATGGGAATTCTATCATACCAGCCCTTGCTTTTAGATTACCATGCGGGTAAAATCGCTAAGTTATACAAATGGAACAATCTTATCAGGAAGCCCTTGATTATTTATATAGTTTTGTAGATTATAGTCTATCAAAAAGTTTTCGATATTCGCCGGTGAAATTTGAGCTGACGCATATCGAATCGCTGGTAAAAGCATTAGAAAACCCACATCATAATTACCCAATTATTCATGTGGCTGGCACAAAGGGCAAAGGCTCGATAACCGCAATGTGTGCCAGTGTGTTAAAAGCTGCCGGATATAAAGTGGGCATGTATACATCTCCCCACCTCCATGATTACGCAGAGCGAATTCAGATCAACAATACACCAATATCTCACCAGGAGCTCATTGATTTGGTGGAAGAGATCAAGCCAATTGTAGCGACAATCCCTGGATTAACAACCTTCGAAATAACCACCGCTATGGGATTTTTATATTTCACCAAGCAACAAGTGGATGTCGCGGTCGTTGAAGTAGGGCTGGGTGGGCGGTTGGACGCAACCAATATCGTTATGCCGGTGGTTTCGGTGATTACTTCGATTTCATACGATCATACCTATTTATTAGGCAATACATTAGCAGAGATTGCTTCGGAAAAAGCCGGGATTATCAAACCCAATATTCCGGTAGTCATAGCCCCGCAAGAAGAAGAGGCGCGATTAACCATTGAACGAATAGCAAAGAAACGCGCCTCGCCTATAATTCAGGTTGGAAGAGATTACTACTATTCCATGCTGGAACATGATTTGGATGGTCAAACGCTGCTTATATGGCGAGCGGAGGATCAACCGATTATCGATCAATATGTTGAATCTTCAGAAGCCCCAGGTATTCAGCCAGTTAAGATACGAATACCTCTTTTAGGGTATCACCAGGTGGAAAATGCTGCAACAGCCTATGCAGCTTTACAAACATTCAAACAACAATCTCTCCCGATAAATGAAGAAGCTATCTCTAAAGGGTTTTCAGAAATTGCATGGCCAGGGCGGTTTGAAGTGCTTCAACGTCAGCCGCCCATCACAATCGATTGCGCTCATAATCGGGATTCTGCCCGGAAATTACGCTTGGCGCTGGATGATTATTTTCCGGGAAAAGGGATCATTATGGTTTTTGGAGCCTCTGAAGATAAAGATTTACATGGCATGTTCAATGAATTAATGCCTCGTGTACAGCAAGTCATTGCGACAAAATCGTTTCACCCACGTGCCATGGATACAAACCTTATCGTAGAAACAGCGCACCAATTTGGGAAGCCAGCAAAAGTGATCGAAAATGTTTCCGATGCTTTAATGGAAGCCCAAAAACTGGCTGGTGATGATCTGATGGTATTAGTGACAGGAAGCATCTTTGTTGCTGCAGTAGCTCGTGAAGCCTGGTTTGGAAAAAATCAATCGACAGGGGATTAGAATATTCTTAACTATTACCCTTTCTATGTATAAATATGGTAATAATCGTTAAAAATTTAATCCATTGGTGAAAATTCATGAAAGAACACGACTGGTATTTTCGTGATGATGATCAAGAATTCGGTGAAGCACTTCACCGCAGAACAGAAGAACTCTATACAGTTCCTGACGCTCCGGTAGGTCGGGATGGATTGATCGAATGCCCGGTTTTACCATTGAGGGATATGGTAATTTATCCTCATATGGTTTCACCGCTCTTTGTTGCCAGGGATACTTCGATCCTTGCTATAGAAGAAGCTCATTTAGCAGACCAAACGGTAATCGCACTCACCCAAAAAGACGCTGAGCAAGATAATCCGGGAATCAAAGATTTTGCTAAAATCGGGGTGGAAATTGCCGTGGGGCGGTTATTAAGCATGCCGGATGATTCCAATTCCGCGTTAATTCAAGGACGGCGTCGGGTAGAGGTGGTTGAATTTACCCAATTAGAACCTTTTATGAAGGTTAAAGCGCGCCCGATTTATGAAAAGCGCGAAATCGATAAAGAGGTCGATGCGACCATGCGCACCGCCCTAGAATTGTTTCAAAAATGTGTTCAATTAGACCGCAGTCTTCCTGAAGAAGCATACCTCTATGCCCTTAATATCGAAGAACCAGGGTGGCTGGCTGATATGATTGTCACTGCCATTTCTCCAGTACTTAGCGAACGAGTGGAATTATTACAAACTATCAATCCTTTGAAAAGGTTGCGGAGGGTTATCCAAATCCTGGCGCAGGAAGCCGATGTATTGGAATTGGAAGATCAAATACATTCTCGCGCCCAAAGTGAAGTTGATCGAAGTCAAAGAGAATATTTTCTGCGCGAACAATTGAAAGCCATTCAAACCGAGCTTGGGGAAGGCGATGTATGGCAAAGGGAAGTTCTCGAATTACGCGATAAAGTTGAAACAACGGATTTACCTAAAGAAGTTAAATCCAGAGCGTTAAAAGAGGTAGAACGTTTGGGGCAAATGCCGGCTATGTCGCCTGAGGTGGGAATCATCCGCACCTATGTGGATTGGATTTTAGATCTCCCATGGACACAAACAACGGAAGATAATTTAGATGTAAAACATGCAGCAAAAATCCTTGAGAGAGATCATTACGGATTACCCAAAGCAAAAGAACGCATTCTGGAGTATATTGCTGTACGCAGTCTAAACCCCAAGCGGTTACGTCAGCCTATACTATGCTTTGTAGGTCCGCCCGGAACAGGAAAAACCTCACTGGGCAGGTCGATCGCAGATGCTTTAGGAAGAAAATTCGTTAGGCTATCTTTGGGAGGCGTACGTGACGAAGCGGAAATACGCGGTCACCGCCGCACATATATCGGCGCATTGCCGGGCAGGGTGCTGCAAACCATGCGAAGGGCTGAAACGATCAATCCCTTGTTTATGCTGGATGAGATTGATAAGCTTGGTTTAGATTTCCGCGGAGATCCGGCTGCTGCTTTGCTGGAAGTTTTAGATCCGGAACAAAATTTTTCCTTTTCTGATCATTACCTGGAACTTCCCTATGATTTATCCAAGGTTATGTTTATCACAACCGCGAATTATACGGGAGGAATTCCCAGCGCTTTACTCGATCGCATGGAGGTCATCGAATTCCCCGGTTATATCGAGGAAGAGAAATTAGAAATTGCCAACAGGTTTCTTATTCCTCGCCAATTTGAGGAAAATGGTTTAGAAGAAGGGGAAGTTCGTATTCTCGATTCTGCCATCCTGCGCATTATTAGAGAGTATACCTATGAGGCTGGTGTGAGAAATCTCGAACGGGAAATCGGCCGCGTTTGTCGAAAAATTGCCCGTTTGAAAGCCGAAGGCAAGAGATATTCTCACCAGGTGAATCCAAATACAATTGAACGTTTCTTGGGTCCACAACAATTTTTCAACCTGGAAGCAGAGAGGCAAAATGAAATCGGTGTTGCTACTGCTATTGCGTGGACTGAAAACGGCGGAGAAATCATGCCGGTTGAAGTATTGCTAATGGAGGGCAAGGGGAATCTTC
Organism: Chloroflexota bacterium; assembly: GCA_012798185.1. Lineage (GTDB taxonomy): Bacteria > Chloroflexota > Anaerolineae > Anaerolineales > UBA4823 > JAAZNS01. The sequence goes on from JAAZNS010000047.1 coordinate 6,506, forward strand.
AAATTACAGGGCAAATTGGCAATGTAATGCAGGAATCAGCCCAGGCAGCTCTGTCTTATTTAAAATCTCGCTCTCGGTTTTTCAATATTAGTCCGGATATCTACGAGCAGGTAGATATTCACATTCACATTCCTGAAGGGGCAATCCCCAAAGATGGTCCAAGCGCTGGGATAACCATCGCTACTGCTTTGGTCTCTGCTTTCACCGGGAGGGAGGTGCATAAAGAAGTGGGGATGACAGGTGAGATTACATTACGCGGCAGGGTTCTGCCGGTTGGCGGCATCCGTGAAAAGGTTCTCGCGGCGTATCGATCTGGATTGAAAACAGTGATCTTACCCCAAAAAAACCTCAAAGATCTTATCGAAGTACCAAAACGAGCACGCAGCCAGCTGCAGATCATGCCGGTCGAACATATGGATCAAGTGTTGAATATTGCCTTGTTGCCAGAGCCAGCCGAAGTAACCATTATTCAAACCAAGCGAAAATCTACAACCAGAAAGAAAACTAATACACCGCAATCAGAAACACAGAAAAAAAACATTTCTGACGCACCACCCACTCAACCTGCAATCCAGGTCTGGAGTAGATTGTCATGCCAGGACGAAAATTATTCTTAGTTATTACGGTCTGTCTTAACATTATATTTACTGCTTGCAATTTTCAAGGGATTTCCCAAAAACCTGATGAATTGAATGCCGTCCATGAAATTGAATTGACTGGTACCGCTTTGGCTGCTTCCGGTGTATTAGAAACGCCTGATTTTACATTATTCACCCCAACGACCGTATCGATAACTTCTACACCGGATGCCACCCCGATTTTTACAGATCATTTACCATTAGCGGTTGTGATGATCAAAGAGAATGAAGTATTATCTTTGAGGTCTAGCCCGGGTGAAAATAATCATGAGATTGCTTCTTTATCCTCACTTGCGGGAAATATCGTTAGCAAGGGTAATACTCAGGATTTTGAGGGTGAAAGCTGGGTCGAGATTCAATCTCCGAAAGGAGAAACCGGCTGGGTAAAAATTGGCAACCTAACTGAACAAGTTTCTTCAATGGAATTTTGTTCCGATCAAAGAGTAACCCAATTGGTTGATAAATTCATGAATGCGATCCGGGTGCGTAATGGTAAAGAATTTGCGCAGCTGATCAGCCCCAGGCGCGGGTTGATCATTCGTCATGAATGGTGGAATCCAGAAGTTAATTTCCGGGAACCTGAGATGTTGGAAAATATTTTTAACGATTCGACGACCAATAATTGGGGAATTGAAAATGGTAGCGGTCAATCCATTAATGGCTCGTTTAAAGATGTGATTCTTCCTAAGATCGATGATGTTCAGGAAGGTTCTATTCGCTTGTGTAATAGTTTGGAGCAGGGGCTAGCTTCGGGCGGGTCGGCTGGATTTATTCGCTGGCCAAATGAATATGCTAATTTCAACTATATAACCATTTACCGCGCCGCGCCGGAGGGTGATGAGTTGAATTGGCGCACATGGGTCATTGGAATTGAATATGTGCATGGCAGCCCCTATATAGCAATCCTTGTTCAATACCATTGGGAAATTTAACGATTATTTATGGGCATGCATTTGCCAATTGTTCTTCATAGGTTTGGGCAAAATTATGTCTGCCAGATCCATCGCAAGCTGACCTAAAGTAAAGATATGGACTAGATTGGGGGTAAGCAACTGCTCTTAATGCATCCATGCCTGGGTTAGCAATAGGAGCCGGGGGAAGACCTGGGTAGAGATATGTATTGAAAGGTGAATCGATTTGAAGATCCTCCATGCTTAACGGGTTTGCCCACCAGGTTTGCTTCGAAGGTTGAAATCCCAATGCATATTGTACAGTAGGATCAGCATCCAGTTTCATATTTGAAGATAAGCGGTTGATATAAACTGAAGCGATGAGAGGCATTTCATCATCGACGATTGCTTCTCGCTCGACTATCGAAGCTAAAATAACCGCTTGATATAAAGTAAGGCCTTGATTTGTAAATCCGTTTTTTATTTCTTCGGATAAATTTTGGTCGAAATTTTGAAGAAATGATTGGATTAATTGATCAGCTGAGGCGGTACGAGGAACCTGAATTACATCGGGAAATAAAAAACCTTCACATGTTGCAGTTTCGGGTAAATCTTTACTGAAGGACAATCCTGCAGGGAATTGCCTGGATGCTTGTATGAATTGTTCGGGTGTAATCTGTAACCCGGAAGTAGGCAAGGATGCGGCAATTTCTTCCACACGCCAGCCAGGTAAAACAGAAAAATCGATTACTATCTGGTTCATGGTTTGGATTGTATTAGCAATCTCAACAGGAGACATAGCAGAACTGAGCTGATGGGTGCCGGCTTTTAACGCAGTATCCAACCCCGAATAGAGTAAGTAAATACGCATCGCTTCTGCATTTTTTATCAACCCTTCAGATTGCAATCGATAAATCACTGAAGAAGCAGGTTCGTTAACCTTGATGGTAAAGTTCTGAAAAATCCCAGCCGGATCGAGAGGGGTGATAAGATCATCTTCGTAAACAAGTAATTGGATAGCATAATAAAAACGATTCAGTAAACTCATTCCCGGAGCTGATTTACCAAATTCATCCTCGATAATTGAAGGAAGACACACTAAACAAATCACCAGGGTTATTAAAACCAGGCATCCTAAAATGATTAAGGATAAAAAATAACAATTTATTCCTGAATTCTTTTTTCGAGGCATGTAATTTCTATCTCAGTTCGAATTTTTATTCTGACTGGTTATGCAATTCATTCAAGTATGATTGCAGAATTTCAGCCGCAGCCAGGCTATCCAAATGACCTCGCCGTTTCTTTTTGGGAATATTCATGGCAATCAGGGTTTTACGCGCCGATTGAGTGCTGAAGCTTTCATCCCTCAATAGTACAGTAATTGTTGTTTGATCGCGTATGGCAGCTGCTAATCGGGCAGCTTTTCTTCCCTGAGGCGAAGGGAAACCATCTTCATCAATTGATTGACCGACAATAATCAATTCAACCTGATTCTCTGATGCCAACTCAGCGATGCGCCCCGCATCCAAGGGCCGTGAAACATGTTTTATTACCGTGAGGGGCGAAGCGATTGTATTGGTTGGATCAGAGAGAGCCACTCCAATATTTTTATCCCCGGGGTCGATTGCCATAATCCGCATTGATTTCTCCAACACCGTCGATTGAATGTAACCACTGAGTGGGCTTGGGTGAGTTTCCGAATACACCTCAAATTCGAAGCTTTTTCACAACAGCCTGAACTGCTAAGATTGAATACTGATATTCATTCTAAAAGGTAAAAAAGGCAATCGCCGCCACCACGAAGGCGTGAGAATAATCTGCGGGGTATCTCTTAGGGGTAGGTTTTGATCGAGGCGGTGAATTGCTTCTTCAGGCGGTAATCCGATGATCAGGCTGATCGCTTGGGCAGGATCGATTATTGCCTGGATATTTCGATTGGCAATGATTTGCCATCGGTAGGTGTGGTTTCCCGACCCTATTGGTGCAGTCATGTTTTTTATATTTGTGCTATCTTCGATCACAGAATAATTTTTCGGCAAGTTTACATCCATCGATAGGGTAGCGAGCTTCAATAGATCTTCAGCCTGGGCAACCAAAAAACTGCATTCCAATTGCAGAGTCAACTTTAATTGATCTGCGGGATAATCTTCTTCAGGATCAAATATCTGGTCGATTACTTTAATCGATGCTGGTTTTGAAGAGAGCAGAATATCTCCCTTTTTCAATTGCCCGTTAACTTCGGTTAAAGCCGATTGAACGAGCGCAGAGCGGAGCTTTTCGAATAGTTGAGTTTTATCACTTGCTGAAGGTGCAGGTGAAGTCCGAGTATTTCCTCCTGATGTTGGAGATGGATTATTGACCAGCAGATTAATCCCTAATGTACCTTCAATGATTGTCAGACTGCCTTCTTCCAGGTTTCCGATGATTCCCGGTTTTATTGCTCGAACAGGTACACTATTGGTAATTCCATAACCAGCCTCGACGGTAATTTCTTTTTGGGTAGTAAACCTTACAGGAAGATCTCCAGGAGTTCGAACAATTGTGCCTTTTGGTACGGTGACTGCTTTGTCGGTAAGATTCGAGAATTCTACCGATCCAATGGCTGGTTGATCATCTATCTCTATCGTTCCGCTTGAGGATATCTGATCTCGCCCTTCAACAATAACGGATATCATTTGGGCGGGGATGGCTCCAGATATTTTTACACTTTTCTGATCGGGGTTTGCCGCAACTTGTACAGTCACTTCTTGAGATATTATTTCTGGTTCGAGAATGATATTTGCAGTTGGCATTAATACTGCCGCAATCGCCAGCACCGCTAAAACGCCGATAATAAAGAACAACAAACGGAATTCGATGCGGTTTGACAAGGATGGTCTTTGGGAAAGGACTAATGCTTTTAGGGTTTGAATTTTCTGCCGATTTGATGTTTCAGAGGATTTCAATTCAAAATTCTTATTTAATTTTTCTTGGTTTCTAATCCGCCAAGTTTTTCGAGAAGCGTTGGCTACCGAAGAGAAATGAGGGATACCAAGATGTCGGGCGCGAAAACAAATATTTTTATCTTTGGAAACCAAAGCCATTTGTGCCCCCAGGGAATCGCAATGCCTTTTAAGTAATACCAGGTCAAGTTCGCGGGTTAATGCAGCGCTTCGCTCTGGAATGACCAGTAATATTCTGCCTGCTTTACTCCAGCCGATTTTATCGCGGGTGGAAATATAATCATCGTGCGTTTCAAGCTGAATGATTTGGATTTTCATCGATATAATCGGACATACTTTATGGCTGACATTGGAATTGGGTTATCATCTGCCGGATGGCATTATCTTGCTTTGCAGAAGGTGATGTGTTTTTGGAAATTCGCAGCCAAGTATCGCATAGAATTCGCTGCATACGTGAATTTAGTTCAAATGCCTCCTGACTTAATTGAATGGCTTTTTCCCAATTCGCCAGGTGAGCGTTGGCTTCGATATATGGTAAATATGCTGGGGCGTTTATTTCATATAATGATGGTTTCAATGAAAACGCTTTCTCGCCCATTTCTGCAGCTAATTGCCAGTCTCCCAATTGTCGCGCTAAGTCTGCTTTTTCATAATAATAGCACCAGTTATGTTCTGGTTCTACCCCAAAAATCGAGGCAGGCATTTCTGCGGGTAATGAAGGATCAGCATCGATCAAACTCAAATTTGATAATTGCATGGCTTTTGCAAAGAATTTCGGTTTTTGTGGCAGTTTACTATGTATTGCGGGATCGAGTAGTCTCACACAGCCTGGCGGGGAATAATATAAAACGATTGCTCGTGAAGTTGAGCCAGAGAATGAAAACGAACGATAAGGCTGATTAATTTCGAGCCCTTTCCTCAGACTGGTAAGGTATGTGTCCACGCGTGCCTCGATAGAGACGAATAGGTATGACATGGAGGCAGAATCGTTTTTTGGTGCATACATCATATTGATAGGGGCGGTTAAGGAATTATCACTGCTGAATTGAAAGGGCAGTTCCGAGGTGATCAACACTGTTCCTGGTTTAATTTGTGGGGCGCGCCAGGCAAGCTGCCAAAAATAATCTTTTTCCGAGTTCCATTCGAGGCGGTAATCATTGGCGGTACGAAAATGCGTGCCAACGGCAGCGCCCACCAAAATACCCAGGAGGAATATTTTATACGCCGGGCGGATGGGTATTATTCCCAGTATTCCGGCATAAAACAGGCTGACCCCTGCCATAAATGCCAGTGTGAATCGATCCCAGGGAAAATATAGTTCTATTGGCAGCTTGGTCATCCAAAATGGCCATCCGGCTGTAAATAATGCGCTGACGCCGAGGATGATCATGCTAAAGTTGAATGATGTTTGTTTTTCTGTGTTGTTCGAAATATTCTGATGGTATTTGAGTAGAAAGATAATTACGCCAGTTGCAACAATGCTGACCAACAAAGCATATGCCAGGGTGGGTAATAATCCGAACTGATCTAAATCTTTAATATCGAACGTTTTTATCCAGGCAAGGAGGCTCGATTGATATATATCTTTAAGAATGAGGGGAATAAGGGTACGGAATTCATTAATAATATTTGCCATGGAATCAAATACAAATTGAACTTGCCCGCGCGGCGTGGGGTGTAGTTTCAACCGCCAATATAAGAAACATGTAACAATTATCCAATAAGGAATGCTTACCTGAATCACTTTTTTCAACCGATCTATTTGTTTGGGTTGTTTTTCCTTTAAAGCAATCCAGATAATTACAGGCCTGAGAAGCTCTAAACCAAAGAAATATTCCAAAGTAAAAATGCTGTATGCAGCGCTAACCAGCGATATGACATAATAAAGCCAGAAATCTTTCCCAGCTTTCAATCCCTTGACGATCATCCCCAAGGAGAATAAAACTAATGCCAGGATAAGGTACATATGGCTATAGGTAATGGGGATAAATTGTTGATAGAAGCCCGGATATATTGTAAATAGAAAGGCAGCCCAGGTGACCAGTTCGGGTTTGTTATCCCATAATTGTTTAATGAACCACCAAAAAGCCACACAACTCAGCCATCTTGAAACAAACCCAAAGATATGCCAACTAAAAAGTGAATCCCCCAAAATGGTTGTGGTGAGTGTAAATAAATAACCCAGCGATGGACGATCCACGGTAAATACGTTGGTAAAGCCAGAAGCCCCTAAAACACGCAAAAACCATATGGACGGCCAATCATCCCAATACCACCCCAGCCAGGGGACTAAAATGCCATAACTGATCGTGCATAAAACTAATAAAACCAGGGGAATGGTAAAAGGACGGTTCGATTGTTGGCTGGACATGAATCAGATCGATTTATGGTTTATAGTGATTTTTCACCCAGGATTCTACACTGGAGAGAGCTTTATCGAGGTTCGAAGCATCTTTGCCACCAGCTTGCGCTAGAGTTGGTTTTCCACCGCCTCCGCCGCTAATTTGCTTGCCAATAAACCTAACCAGCTCGATTGCATTGATGCCTTTTGCTGTTAAATCGTTCGTTACACCAGCAACTGTTAAAGGCTGCTCATTCATTATACTAGCTAACACGACCACCCCCATAACCGGATATTTCTCGCGGAATATATCAACCATTTGCCTCAAGGTATCCATATCTGCGTCGGTAAATTTGTGGGTAAGGATATTTACATCGTTACGCTGAATTGTCTTATTTATACATTTTTCGAATTCCGCTCTCACTAAGTTCTGTCGTAACGAAGCATTTTCTTTTTGCAGGTTATTAATATTGGTTAAAAGCGATTGTGCCTTTTCAGGAAGCTGGTCGGGGGCTGAAGATAATAAATTTGCTGTTTGGTTTACGATACGAAACCGTTGCTGGATCAATTGATAAGCAGCTCTGCCAGTTACAGCTTCGATACGGCGGATGCCGGCAGCTACGCTGCTTTCATTGGTAATCAAGAATATGCCGATATCGCCTGTCTCTTCAACATGCGTACCCCCACATAATTCGTTGGAGAATATCTGCGGTTCTCCAATAGTGATATTGCGCACGATTTCCCCATATTTTTCTCCAAATAAAGCGGTAGCACCTTCATCGATTGCCTGTTGGAGAGGTTTTAGGGCAATAGTCAAATGATAATCACCCAAGATGTTTTGATTGACGATTGCTTCGACCTGCTCTAACTGATCTGTTGTCATGCTTTCGGGATGGGTAAAATCGAATCGTAAATGGTCGGGTGCAACCAAAGAGCCAGCTTGTCGGGCGTGTTCGCCTAACACTTGCCGTAAAGCATGGTGTAATAAGTGGGTGGCAGTGTGATTGCGCATGATATCCTGGCGTCTTTGTGCATCGACGCGGGCGATGGCTGTATCACCCGTGCGAGGCTGCCCGGTAATTACTTCACCTAGATGAGTAATGATGCCTGCAGCAGGTTTGCGCATCTCTTTAACGATAATTTTCCAGGCATTTCCATCTGCAGAGATGATTTCTCCATTATCGGATACCTGGCCGCCCGCCTCGATATAAAAACAAGTATCTGGAAGCACTACTTCCACAACATCTCCTGATTTAACGACATTAACGAGCTGTCCTTCTTTGACCAACCCTAAAATTTGCCCGTGCACTTCCAAGCGTGTATATGGATCGTAAGTCACACCAGCAGTATCAATCTTACCTTCTCGAAGCAGCGCTTCGAATAATTGGCGGTATATATCAACGTCTTCACCGCCCAGTTCTCCAAAGGCTTCGCCAGCACCGGAGGCAAGACGGTGTTCATCCATTGCTTTTCTGAAACCGGGTTCATCCACTTCTAATCCCTGGTCACGGGCGATATCACGGGTGATTTCGAGCGGCAATCCATAAGTGGCGTACAGCTCAAAAGCCTGGTCGCCCGGCAAGACCTTTTGCTTTCGGCGGGATACTTTTTCGAGGAGATTATCGAGCTTGTTTACACCGCCTTCTACGGTGCGCTGAAAACGCGTTTCTTCGCGGGTGATCTCTTTGAGTATGGTTTCCTGATTGCGTCGCAGCTCTGGGTAGAACTCTCCATAGGTTTGAATGACCGCCTCGGCAACCTGCGATAGAAACGGCTTATTCAACCCTAATTTGCTGCCAAACCGTGCTGCTCTGCGGATGATCATGCGACAGATATAATTGCGACCGGTATTACCCGGAACCACACCATCGGCAATTAAGAAAGTTGCCGCACGCGAGTGATCTGCTATGACCCGGTAGGGGGTGATATTGGCTGCTCTTTCTTGATCTGAATTTCCCGTTAATTGTTGTACGGTATTCATCATTGGGGTGAATAAATCGGTTTTGTAATTCGAATCGACGCCTTGTAATACAGAAACAATTCTTTCAAATCCCATTCCCGTATCCACATGTTTGGCGGGTAAAGGTTCGAGCTGAGTGGGAGATAGACGGTTGTATTGAATGAATACCAAATTCCATAGCTCTAAGAAACGTTTACAATCGCCATTGACACGGCAAACATGACCGGGCTTGCCTCTCTTATCGCAATAATCTTCTCCACGGTCGAAATGAATTTCACTGCATGGTCCGCAGGGTCCAGTTTCAGCCATTTCCCAAAAATTATCTTTTCTGCCAAAAAAAAGGACATGGTCTGGATTAATACCGGGTTGTTTTATCCATTCGTTTGCAGCTTCATCATCCTGGGAGATATCACCTTTATCATCACGAAAGCAAGTTGCCCAAAGACGGTCGCGTGGTAACCCCCAATCTATGGTTAATAATTCCCATGCCCATGCGATGGCTTCTTTTTTATAATAATCTCCGAAAGACCAGTTACCCAGCATCTCAAAAAAGGTATGGTGAGTGTCGTCACGCCCGACATCGTCCAGGTCGTTATGTTTTCCGGCAACGCGCATGCATTTTTGAGAATCGACAGCGCGGGTATAAGGACGGATGTCGGTTCCTAGAAACACATCCTTGAATTGCACCATACCTGCATTGGTAAACAGCAAAGTTTGGTCACCTCCTGGCACGAGAGGCGCAGAAGGGACAATTGTGTGCCCCCGTTGCGCAAAGAAATCGATGAATTTTTGCCGAATACTTGCTCCAGAAAATTGGGATAAGGTCATAATAACTCCAAAAATATCTGCCAAATTATTGATAAAAATAGAATTGATTAACTATAGAATTATACCAAGGAGATAATTTATTAAAATAGAAATAATGAAATACTTTATTCTATTTTTGCATTGAATAAAAGTTCAATGCAACTTTATGATAAAGATACCGTAATATAAATTGATTGATATATTACTTAACTTCGATTAAATATTATTTCACATTTCGCAATTGAAATGAAAACCATTGGCAATGAATTTCCTGAATCGCAAATTATATTGAGTATTTATTAAATAACTAATAGGTAATGAACTATTGAGAATGCCTTTTTTGAATGTTCAATAAATTTCTTTAAAAAGCCTTTTCACATTCTATAAATTACGGCAGTATTTTTAGAGCGCTCAAAATCACTTTGTGTTAGGCATCTGAGATATAATATTAATTGGTGAACGATTAGGTTGAGTGCTTTTAAAAATCGGAGTAATGAAATGGGACTATATTCATCTCAACAGATCGACACGAAACCAATTTTTATTCTCTCGCCTACTGCGTCGGTAATCATTCCAGCATATAACGAGGAACGGAGAATATCCAGCGTAATCAATGTGGTTCGAGATACTGCATTTATCAGTGAAATCATTATTGTCGATGATGGGTCAAGAGATCGAACAGGTGAAATTGCTCGGGAAGCGGCTAGTATTGATTCACGGATCAAACTCGTCTCACACCCCACTAATCTTGGCAAAGGGCAGGCAGTTTTCAGCGGCGCCCGTATATGCAGGAATTCGATCATTATTACCCTGGATGCCGATTTGGTTGGATTAACTGCTGAACACATTTTTAATTTAGTCAAACCAGTGATGGAATCGAAAACTGATATGAGTCTAGGTATTTTTAGGGGCGGTAAATTGGCTTCAGATTTAAGTCATTGGGCTACTCCCTGGCTGACTGGTCAACGATGCTTTCGACTAAGTATGTTACGGTACATCAACATGGATGCTGCTGCTGGCTATGGGTTTGAAACGGCAATGACCGTAGCTGCTAAACAGCAAGATTGGCGTTGCCAGCAAATATTCTGGCGCGGCGTTTCACATCCACCCAGTGAATTTCATCGCGGGCGATTGCGGGGAATTGTTACACGAGCAAAAATGTATACTCAAATTTTACGCGCCTGGTATATTGCCAACAGCAAGCATTGGATTGGGAAGCACCTGAGAATACCGATGGAATTTCATCTATAAGTAATGGGATAATTGAATACCATTCAACGCCGTTTTCTGTATTTTGCTGTTTTTGCTAATGGGATCACAACCCTGGCAATCGAGATGACAGCTTCTCGCTTGTTAGGCAATGTATTTGGTACCAGTAATTTAGTATGGTCGTGTATCATTGGTTTGATACTGGTTTACCTTGCAGCAGGATATTTCTTTGGCGGCCGCTGGGCAGACCGCTCTCCGCATCTTCATACCCTTTATTCGATATTGGCTTGGGGTGCTTTCACTGCTGGATTGATCCCCATTTGCTCACAACCCGTGCTGCGTTTAGCTGCTAATGCATTCGATGAGTTATCGATAGGCATTTTAGCGGGGTCGTTCGTAACCGTGCTTGTACTTTTCAGCATACCTGTGACCCTATTAGGTGTCATATCCCCGTTTGCTATTCGGTTGGCTATCGAAGGGCAGGAGAACAGCGGCAAGATATCCGGACAAATTTATGCCATCTCTACGGCTGGGTCATTCCTGGGGACATTTCTCCCCACATTATTACTTATACCCTTAATTGGTACAGCGCGCACTTTCCTCA
>JAAZNS010000423.1 GCA_012798185.1 Chloroflexota bacterium
TCCAGAAAGGCGAAGGCTTCCTGTTCTGCCGGGTCTTCATCGCTGAATAGCAGACGCAGCCCTAAGGATTTCGTGTAAAAAGCAATAGAGGCGTTTAAATCGGAGACCTGAAAGGCAGTATGGTCGTTTTTATTCATGTATAAATCTCTTTTCACTTATTGATTGACAGGCAAGACGATCTCGATCTGAGGATCGTATTCAAAAAGTACTGTGGAGGTCGAGTCGATCCCCTTCACATCCCCGGTTTGCCCGTCGATTGCCAGAGTCTGCCCGTTCACCAGCATCTTGAATGGCAAATGGTTGTCGTAGCCAAGCCATAGAGTTACTTCGGTTTCAGTTTCAGCATCACCAGTTTTTTGCTTAGCATGATAGCGGCAAACCAACATGACTTTTTCGTTCAAATATTCACTGCCGATGTAGATGATATCTTTTATAGATTTTTCTAATCGTTGGGAAGCTTCAGGATCGATGATGCTGTTGATGGAAATATTGGCGCGAATCCATTGGTTGTCTTGTAAAACAAATGCTTCTTTATCGATAATGGTTAATTCGCTTTTCTCATCGGAAACAATGTGATACCGGCGAGGAGGCTGGAACTCCACCAGTGTAGTGTGGACTTCCCCGTTAGATAATTGCGTGGTGCTGTTATACCGCCAGGAAACCGCCTCCTGCTTTTCGAACGATTCGAGGATCATAGTGCGTAAGGCATCTGCCTGTGGCGTAGGGATAGAAGGAACATTCTCTCCCGAAAGGGTTACCAGGGTGGATGTTGGTTTAATTGAAGAGGTCTTCGTTTGGGAAGTGCAAGCTGTAAACCATAGTAATAAGAAGGACACAACTAGTCGCTGGAATGGTTTTTGAATGTTCATGGGCTAAAGTTCCAAAGTTGAAATATTTCAGATATCATATGGTTAATTCTATAATGAAAATAAAAAATATACCATGTCATGGACGATGGTATATTTTTGTTTTTCTTGGGTAACTCGATTGCAATAGGCAGAAAGCAGTAAAATACCTGTTATTAGCCTTTTAATGCGCCGGCTAAAATTCCACGAATGAAGTACCTACCGAGGAACAAGAAGAACAGCAGAGGGATGGCAACAGTGAGCAGAGAAGCTGCCATTTGCAGGTTATAGGGGGATATCGTACTTCCCTGTGTCATTGCCATAGCCACCTGTACGGTTTGTGTACGGGGGGTGATCAAGGTCAGGGCAATGAAAAATTCGTTCCACACCTGGGTAAAAATGATGATACCTACTGAGGCATACGCCGGCAGCGAAATTGGTACAACGATATTAAAGAAAATCTGAATCTTCGATGCGCCATCAGCTTCAGCAGCTTCTTCGAGTTCCCTGGGTATACCCAGGAAAAACGTCCCCATCAGGACCGATGCCAGGGGAATGTTGATAATCAGATAACAAACGATTAAGCCTAAGTGGGAGTTGATTAATCCCGTTTTAGCGGTAATCGTGGTCAACGGGATAATAACGGCTTGATAGGGCAGGTAAAGCGCTATACCAACCAGAATAAAGATCACCTGGGCGAACGTTGTTTTTGTGCGGCTTAAATAATAGCCCCCCAGCCCACCAAAGAAACAAGCCATAAGCGTGACAGCCACCGTGATGATGGTTGAATTGATGATCGGTTTTTTCATGGGGATCAAAAAATCGCGGCTGCCAAATAACGCATCAGCGTAATTTTTAAATTGGGGTAACTTTGGAAAAGATAAATACGTCCGCTGGGTGATTTCGGGCAGAGTTTTTAATGAGTTGTTGACCATCACATAGATAGGCAGCAGGTATGCGCAGGTTAGCATAATGAGGACAACGAAGACGATAATTTTGAGGGTTGAGCTTTTGCTTTTCATTCAAACCACTTCCTGAAAGCATAGATTGTATAGGGAACCACGATGATGAATGCCAGGAGAAAAATGATTACCCCGATAGCTGCACCAGCGGAGGCAAGCCTTTGATCGAAAGCGGTAACAATCATGTTCGTTGCCAAAACATCGGTGGCAATTCCTGGACCGCTACGGGTGACTATCCAGACAATATCAAAAACTTTCAAAGTATTGATCAATAAGAGAGAGACCAATACCAGGATGCCATTGCGGATATTAGGGATGATTACCGAAATGAGGATGCGGATTTTCGATGCACCATCTACGGTTGCCGCTTCGATCATCTCTTGTAATTCAGATGTTCGAAAAGACGACTGAATGATGATTACAGCAAAACCCAAATACTGCCAAACAAAGATCAGGATGAGCCAATAGGTGGCTAATTTTGGGTCATTGGTATAAGTCAATGGTGAATCAATACCTAATTGACCTAAAATGGTGTTGAACACACCTTTCTCAGGTTGGTACATCCAAGACCAAATGGTACCGGTTACGACAAAAGACATGGCAACCGGATAAAGGATGAGTGTGCGGACATACGATTCAACCCCTGGAAAGGGTGCCAGTTCCAAAAGATAAGCTAAAAATATCGCTAAAACGCAAGTGGGTATCACCCCCAGGATCAGCCATTTAAGGTTATTTTGTACGTCGATCCAAAAGCGGCTTTGCCCAAATAAATAACTGTACCATTTCAAGCCGGTAAACGTGTAATCGGCTGCGGTGCTGACCCAATTCGACATGGAAACATAGACATTCCATAATAATGTCCCATATAAAATTGATAAGAAAAACAAAAGGGGAAATGTAAACACTAAAAACTCAATAACATTTGCCCGTTTTCTTTTTGCTTTTTGTGCTTTTTGTAAATCTGTTGCGATCACCCTAATCACCTCACTCTGAAAATACCAGATTAGGAAACTTTTCCCCTTTTAATTCGTTATTGGGCAGGGATGCAATTTCCTGTATGCATCCCTGCCCATAGATTAGTTTACTATAGTCTTACGATATTTACCAAATCCGTAAGACGATATCCAGCAGCCCAAAAGATTATGGCCACTGATACCAGGAAGCTCCTTCTTTCACATTGAAGGTAGTCATCATATCAGCAACAGCTTTGATGGTCCCCTCAACATCTGGTTTTTCAGAGGCAAAGAAGGTAGAGATGATCACCCGGTATTGTACCTGTGCGGGGTTGGGCAGAATGGTGCCATGTTGATCCAGGATCAATTTATCAGGATTCTTGCTCACATATTCCTGCATTTCCTGACGGATGGGATCTGGGAATTCCTTAGGATCGATATCGGTGCGGGCAAACATACCGCCCTGGGTGACATCGGTGGGGATTTGCAGCTCTGGTGAAGCTACAACCTTCAACCAGTTCATGCATTCTTCTTGATCGGGAGCACCTACTGTGCAGCCATAGGTATCGGGGTGGAAGAGCAAGATACGATCTGGCTTGGTGGGATAATTCACCGCGCCAAAATCAACGCCTGGCTGCCAGTTGGAGCCTTTGGTGAAGGCACCGATTGCCCAGGTGCCCATGATGGTCATAGCTGCCTGTTCGGAACCCACAGCGCTCACTGCCTGATCCCAGGTGAGAGTGGAGTGATCAGACATGTTGCTGTATTCCTGCAAGGCAGCAAATTTCTGGAGAGATTCCTTGAAAATTGGATCATTGGCAACGTCGATCTCACCCTTGAAGAACTTCACATAATATTCCGGTCCTCCCAATTCCAACATGATGGTATCGAGGACGAAGACATCTGACCAGTTATCCTTTGAGCCGACAGCCAGACAAGACATTTCAGGCTTGGCTGCCTTGATGGCTTTACAGGCGGCGATCAGATCATCATAACCGGTAGGAGCGCTCAAGCCGAGTTCGTTGAATAGTTTCAGGTTGTAGTACAGAATATTCTCCAGATGCATATTCAACGGGACAGAATACGGGTGTCCGTTAATGGTGACCGCATTCAATAAAGGCTTGGGAATTACATCAGCATAACCGGTCTCGGCATAGAAGTCATCCAATGGCTGCAGAACATTGCTGTCGACATAGTCCTTCAGCTCAGCGCCGCCCAGAGTTTGGAATGTGTCTGGCGGGATGCCGGCTGTAATGCGGGCTTTTAGCACCACGCGATGCTCAGTGCCGCCGCCTCCTGGAACAGGGTTCTCGACAACCGTGATATCCGGGTAGGCATCTTTAAGCGCTGCAAACATCGCATCGGCAGCTTCACGCTCACCAGGAGCCGTCCACCAGTGGAAGATTTCCAGCTTCTTCTCTTTGGGTGCGGGGGTGGGCGTGACAAGGACTTCCACAGTCTCTATTACCTTTTCGCCCGCTTTTTCAACAATCACCGTTTCAATGATTTTCTCGGGGGTTGGTGTTGCACAGGCGGCTAATAGCAGACTGCAGATCACCACAATTGCAAATAAAATTTGGAACTTTTTCATTACATCTCCTCCAAAAAAGAATAAAGATGAATTGGAAAGTACGTTACAACACAAACCACATCGTTAGAATATTATTTATGCACCTCCTTCCCATTGAAAATAAATCCTTCATGTTGACATCGGGTGTGCAGTTGATTCCCTGATGCAAAGTTGAGTTGATACTTCATGCTGGCGATCATCCCGTTTTTCAGGATTTTCAATATCGTCCAGCAAAAGTTGCATTGCCAATTTACCAATCTCATTCCGAGGTAATGCCACGGTGGTCAATGTGGGGTTGATTTCGGATGCTAATTCGATATTATCTAATCCGATGATAGAAAGCTGTTCGGGCAGGAGTAACCCATAATTTCGGGCAGCCCAAATCATTCCTAGCGCGGTTAGGTCGTTTGCGGTGAATACAGCAGTTGGGCGTGGTGAAGCATGGATGAGTTGATCAAAGGCAAGCCGACCCCCGTCGATACGCAAATTCCCTTCGAAAATCATTGCCTGATCTGGCTCCAATCCGTTCTCCATTAGAGCAGCAAGGAAAATGTCTCGTCTTGTTTGAGCAGTCCATAAATTCAAAGGACCGCTAACATGGGCAATATGCGTGTGTCCTAATTCTACCAAATATCTCACCGCTTGGCGAATGCCTTCAGCAAAATTAATACGGATGGTGGTTGCCAGATCATCGACTTGGGGTATTCCCCAATCCAAAACCACAGCTTGAATTTGGTTGTTAACTACTTCTTCAACCATCTCGATCGACATACTGCTGGACATAAACAGCACGCCATCGACTGATTTTTCGATGAGCGAACGGATAAATTCGCCCCCCAGATTCAAATCATAGCGGGTATTGCACAGAAAAATCGAATACCCGTTTGCCAGAGCAACTTCTTCGACGCCATGGATCACTTCATGATAAAAGGGATTACCGACATCCGAAACGAGTAAACCCGCAGTTTTGGTACGTTTAGAAACCAAACTGCGGGCGATATTACTGGGCCGGTAACCTAAATTTTCTACCGCTGTCAAAACCTTTTGCCGGGTTTCTTCTTCAACAAAACGGGTTTGATTTAAAACATGCGAAACAGTCGATTTTGATACCCCGGCTTGTTTTGCGACATCAGTAATTGTGACCCTTTTCATTCGATATATCCTGAAAATTGTGTGAACAGGATTATGAGATTATTCGAAAATCGATCGGGATTGCATCAGAAAATCGGTTGCGCAACCGGTTTTCTGTCTTTGATATTAACTTAATTTCAGCGACTTGTCAATAACCTCTAACCTTAAAATTTATCGATTTAATATGAGTCCTTCATAATTTCTTCATAAGTATTGTTTATTATTTCCATTATGATCGATTGTCAAGGTTTTTTAAAAGGAGCCTGATGCATGGCACAGATATCGTTAAGCACAGTTAATAAAATCAAGCTCAGTTTGGATGTAATCACAGGAATTTCTACCCTGGTGCTGCTTTCTCCCCCGCTTACAGGTATTCCTGTTCATGAGTGGTTAGGATTGGCAGTCTGCGTGCCGCTTTTGTTTCATTTATTAATAAACTGGCTATGGATTTGCACCACTACCCGCTGCTTCTTTCGCAAGCTGCCATGGCAAACGCGGATTAACTATATTTTGAACGCTTTATTTTTCATGCTCATGACCGCAGAAGGGTTCACTGGTTTGATGATTTCAAAAGAAATCCTGCCATTATTTGGATTATCTGCCAGCCGTAATTATTTTTATCGCGCCTTGCATTCTATGTTGGCAGATAGTTTATTGGTTGTATTTGGATTGCATCTTGGAATGAACTGGAAATGGGTAGCAGCTGTGATCAGGAAGCATGTCTTTGCACCGTTCATCGGCAACCGCTCCACAAGCAAAAATACCGCATCTCCTTCTATGCCATCAGTAAAAGCGGAGTGAGAAAAAGGGATTTAATGATGACTCAAATGATTGGACGAAATATATATAGAATTATGATCCTGTTCCTGGCTGCCGGGCTGGTTATTGGATTTATCTATCTGCTTTCTTTTACTTCAACAACTACCAGGTTTTCTGATCAGAGTGAATTTCCTGGCCAGGGATTGGGGAATGGGCAATCTTTGATACCGCCGGGAGGTGGAGAGTTTCAAGCTCCTGGCAGCGAGGGAAGGTATGGCTTTGGAGCAGGCCGCCAGGAGGGATATGGATTTGGCAGAGGCTTGGGTGAGGGCAGAGGTTTCCAAGGTGAAGAATTTTCGCTTGCCCGCGGCATGATTGAATTGGCAATGCATTCAATTGTAGTTATTGCTCTGGTTTTATTCGTATTGTTTATCCAGCGGGTAGTAAAACGGCGCCAGCGTGTTTCGAACGCTGCATAGAAAAGAAGTTACTGCAGAAAATTGCCTTGCAAATTTGGCCGGCCGGCTGCGCCGACGGTGATCA
>JAAZNS010000424.1 GCA_012798185.1 Chloroflexota bacterium
CAGGGAAAAATGAACTGGTCGAAAACCCTTGAGGCGAAAATTTATCAATCCCCTATCCTGGCTGACGATCTGCTTATCTTAGCTCCTGTTGCAAAAGATAATATCCTTCAAGCATTCGATTTGAACGGCAATCATAAATGGTCGTTTACTCCAGCTAAAAAGTAAGAGAATAGGAATAATAGAATGTGGAATACTTTCATCCTGGATCCAATGGTCAATGTCCTGTTTTGGATATACAGCATATTAGGTAATTTTGGCGTTGCGATTATCATTTTTACGATATTAATCAAATTGATTACCCACCCATTGATGGTTCAGCAAATCAAGGGCACACAAGCAATGCAGGAAATGCAAAAATCCAAACAATTTCAGGAGCTCCAAAAAAAGTACAAAAACGATCGTGAAAAGCTCTCTCAAGAGCAAATGAAACTATATAAAGAATTGGGCATCAATCCTTTCGCTTCTTGTTTGCCAACCCTTATTCAATTTCCAATTATTATCGGATTATACCAAGCTATTATTCGTGCTCTCGCAGTTACGCCCATTCAATTATTGGATTTATCTTCCCATATCTATTCCTTTATGAATGCTGCAACATTAATTCCAATACAAAAACATTTTCTTTGGATGGATTTAAGCCAACCCGAACGATTGCCGATATTTGGTGTTGGTATACCAGTTTTAGCTATTTTTGTAGTCATCACAACATATTTGCAGAGTAAATTATTAACCCCACCATCTCAACCCGGAGATCAAAGCGCTCAAATGGCATCCGCTATGAATTTGTATATGCCTTTTTTTATGGGATATCTTGCGTGGTCTTTTGCTTCTGGATTAGCGCTGTATTTTATTACAAGCAATATAATCACCATTCTGCAATATGCTGTATTAGGGAAAGTAAACTGGAAAAACCTCATCCCAACATTTCGAAAACCAAAAACGTGAAATATCCCCGGAGGTTGCCATGAATAATCAACGTACCAGTTTGGAAATTATTGCTCCTACAGTTCAAGAAGCAATCGCTAAAGGTCTTGCCGAGTTAGGTGTTCCGGAAGATGCCGTTCATGTAGAAGTGTTAGATGAGGGCAGCCGCGGGTTTTTAGGTTTAGGGTCTCGTCATGCACGCGTCCGGTTAAGTCTGGAAGATTACACAAGAGATGAATTGGGAACTCAGCCAACCGGGGTTGAAGAATCTGTCAAGATTGAATCTTCTTCGACCGTGGAATCTACCATTGAATCAAAACCTTCTCCTGCCTCCTCTGAACTTACTCTCGAAATTACACGCCTGACTGTTCAAGAATTATTGGAAAAAATGAAAGTAAAAGCGGAAGTGACTGCTCAATTCAATCCAGAACAAGACGATAATTCAAAACAATCAGTTTTGGTAAATATTCAGGGCAACGATCTGAGTATATTAATCGGCAGACAGGCTGAAACGCTCAATGCCCTGCAATATATTGTAGGGCTGATTGTTTGTAAAGAGCTGGGAAAATCTATTCCAATTTCGATTGATGTTGAGGGATATCGTTCAAGACGTGAGCAACAGATCCGTCAATTGGCTCGCCGCATGGCAGATCAAGCCATTAAAACTGGAAGACGTCAAGTCCTCGAACCGATGCCATCGAATGAACGCCGATTGATTCATATTGAATTGCGCGATAATCCTCATGTGAACACCGAAAGTATTGGTGAAGAACCCAGACGGAAAGTGACAATAATTCCGAAGTAATTATCATTTGCTTTTCAGCTTCGAAAATCAAAGATTTCTGAATGTTGAATATTTTTTCCAAAGAGAAATAATTGATTTTATAAAATAGGTATTCATTAACAAGCTCAAGGGTTCAGAAGTTGGATTCCAACTGAAGCGCCCTTGTTTTTTAAATAATAGGTATCGAGTATAATTCAAACAAAATGCTGCAACAATATTTTCTCAAACCAATCGATTATCTTATCATCGGGCATATTGCAAAAGATATAACCCCTGAGGGAAAACAAATCGGGGGAACAGCTACTTATGCTGCCCTGACAGCCAGAGCTTTGGGATTACGTGCAGGTATCGTAACTTCCTGGGCAGTGGACGCTCCTTCTGACGAACTTTCAGATATCCCTATCATAAACTTTCCATCTGAAGTAAGCACCACCTTTGAAAACATTATTACTCCCGAAGGCCGTATCCAATATATTTATGATATTGCGCCATCCCTGGGTTTCAACCTTATTCCAGATACCTGGCGGAATACCCCCATTGTCCACCTCGGACCCATTGCCCAAGAAGTCGATTCCACGCTGATTAGAAACTTCCCATCTTCATTTATTGGCATTTCTCCCCAAGGCTGGCTTCGAAATTGGGATGAACAAGGCAGGGTAACCAGCTGCGAATGGCCAGAAGCATCTTTTGTTTTGCAGGGCGCTGGCGCAGTAGTCATGAGCATGGAGGATGTCGATAACCAGGAATCGAGAATCGAAGAAATGGCTGCGTTTTGCCATATATTAGTGGTCACCGAAGGAAAAGAAGGCTCCAGAGTATATTGGAATGGCGATGTTCGTCGATTTAGTGCACCAAAAGTTCAAGAAATTGATTCTACTGGTGCAGGAGATATATACGCGGCCGCGTTTTTTACCCGCCTGCATGTGACACGCGATCCTTGGGAAGCTGCCCGTTTTGCTACAACATTAGCATCATATTCAGTCACGCGCTGCGGACTCGACGGAATTCCTACTGATGAAGAAATCAAGGAATGTATGATTGAGGTTTTCGAATAACATGGGGCGTGTCTATACTCTTGTCAATCAAAAAGGCGGTGTCGGAAAGACCACCACAGCGATTAACCTTGGCGCATACATGGCGATGTTTGGGATGCGTGTTCTCTTAATCGATCTTGACCCTCAAGCCAATGCGACATCTTGCTTAAAAATCGATAAGCATACTGTAAAAGGGGGTACTTATGAGACTATCCTGGGGGCAAATCATCCGGAAAATTTCATTTTACACAGCCCGAGGTTAAAACTCTCGCTGCTGCCATCCTCACCTGCTCTTGCTGGTGCAGAAATTGAATTGGTCAGTGAGCTGGGCAGAGAAAGCCGTTTGAAGCAAGCCATCAAAACTGTAATCCCCCGCTACGATTACATATTAATTGATTGTCCTCCATCGCTGGGTTTATTGACATTGAATGGTCTGATTGCAGCCCAAAATGGTGTATTAATTCCTGTGCAATGTGAATATCTTGCCCTGGAAGGATTGGGAGAATTAACCAAAACAATCACCCGGGTGCGTTCTGCGTTATTTCCCGAATTAACGATTCGCGGTGTTATCCTTACCATGTACGATGGGCGAACAAACCTTGCCAATGATGTTGTAAAAGAAGTTCAGCGATATTTTCCTCAGCAAGTTTTCAAAGCCATTATCCCCCGCAGCATCCGCTTAGCAGAAGCCCCCTCCTATGGTTTACCAATTTCGATATATGCACCCGGATCAAGCGGTGCTGCCGCTTATACAGCATTATCCCAAGAAATCCTCTTGGGAGATGGTATCTCTATCCCGGAAATCGAAAATCAATCAATCATAAACTCCATATTCACTTAAGAGAAAATTATGATCAAGAAATCAGGACTAGGAAGAGGATTAGAAGCCTTGATCCCCGGCGGGGAGGAAGAAACAGCTGGTAATGTGGTGTTTATATCCATTGACAGGATATCCCCAAACCCACGCCAACCCAGAACATCGTTCGATCAGGATGAAATCAATGAGCTGGCGGCTTCGATCGAAACTTATGGGATCATTCAGCCTCTTATTGTTTCTCAATCGATTCAAGAAGGGGAATACCAGTTAATAGCCGGTCAGCGGCGCTGGATCGCTGCCCGCCAGGCTGGGCTCAATACAGTGCCGGCTATCATCCGCCCTGCCAGTGACCAGGAACGATTAGAAATCGCTCTAATCGAGAACGTTCAACGGGCGGATTTAAATCCCCTGGAAGCTGCCGAAGCTTACCGGCAGCTCGCAGATGATTTTTCACTTTCTCACGAAGAAATTGCTGCGCGGGTCGGTAAAAATCGAGCTACCATTACAAACACACTGCGACTGCTCAAGTTACCTGATGATGTTAAACAATCTTTGGCTCAAAACGAGATAAGCGAAGGACATGCGCGGGTATTGTTATCTCTTGCAACACATCAGGCGCAATCGGCTGTATTGAAGACTATCCTCTCTCAAAACCTGAGTGTCCGCCAAACTGAAGAATTGGTACGAAAATTAACTGGCGAAAAACCCAAAAACAAATTCACCCATATCCCTGAACCTGAAATATCGGATATCGAAAAACGATTGCGCGCTCACCTGGGAACGAAGGTAAATCTTCATAAGCGAGGAAAAGGCGGCGTAATTTCCATTCATTTTTATTCAGATGAAGAGTTAAATGCCTTGCTTGGACTAATATTACCCGAATGACCTTTTTGATTTTTCCCCTAAATTATTCGATATTAAGATTTGCGTTGCCGATATAAAAACCGGGCTTCACTTTTACATGAAACCCGGTTAAATATGATAAACGGTAGATCCAAGAAACGGGACCTCCCCTCACCATTTATCATCCACCAATAAGCAATCTCTTAAAACCACTCTGCCAGCTTGGGTGAATCTCCGAATCGAAGCTTTAGAGCTTTGCCAGCGTGGCCTGAGCAATTACAATCTCAATAATCTTCTCTATACATTTCTCCAAATTGATAACCGATTCCCCATATCGTATGTAAATAACGGGTATGGGTGGGATCGAATTCGATTTTCTTTCTCAACCGGCAAATGACAGCCTCGATGAGATTTTGATACATTGGTTCTTTTAAATTTTGGGGGTTGCATCCCCAAACATTGGCAAAGATATTTTCTTTACTCACTACTTTTCCCTGATGGGTAATTAAAAATCGACGTAAACGATATTCCAATGGCGTAATTTCAATGGTTCTTCCATTAAATACTACCCGCCGTGACCTTGTGTCCAATACAAAATTATTATAGACGAGCTCGTAACTATTTGCACTTCGACTGGTAGATCTTGAATTAATTAATTTTTTTACCCGCCATAATAATTCACTTATTTGAACCCATTTTTCAATGCAATCGTCTGCCCCAGCGGCAAACCCCTCCTCCATTTGCCTTTCCGCATCTTGTTCGACAAGAATAATAACTGCCCTGTTGGTAACCCGTTTAATCCTTCTACAAATTTCCACACCGCTTAACGCGGGCAATTTGTAATTTACAATCACCAAATCAGCAGGCCATTCGCGAAACTGTATCAGAACAGATAGCCCATCTGGAACAGCCACCACCTCCATACCTTCTGCGGAAAGAATTGTTTCGATTTTTTCTCGATAATCCTGATCAATATCTGCAAATATTATTCGCGCTGGTCGCATAATGTCTCACCTGTTTTATAACAATAATTTTAGTCAAAAGAAATTTATAATCGAATTACCCGTTTAAATAAGAGAACGAAAAGGTAATATTTTTGTTACAATCATTGCAATAATATGGTTTAGGTTGGAGATTAAGTCGCTATACCGCCCTAAGCAGATTCTTTCCCAAAACTGCAATCTCTTCTTAATGAGAGTATCTTGATTTACTGTTTTGTTGTTCTGCCACAAAATAACCGGACAGCGATTTTGTCTGAGCAGTTACCGAAGAGGTAAATTAATTACCCGATACATCCACCCCAATAGGAACTGAACTATCCAGATCCGCATATAAAATATAACGATAAAGATATGTGCCGACTGTACTATCCCAATGGGTGCATGTGATCAAAGTGAGACTGGGTTGTGATGTGGGCGCTAATACCGATATTTGAGATGCATCAACAATTTGGGATTGGCGGACTTTATAGGTATAGATATTTTTTTCAGTGAATATTGTAATTGGGCTGCCCGGCGTCAATTGATCCAGAAAACGGAAAGGTCCATTTTCACCATTGCTCAATGTTACATGACCTGCCAGGCCAGTGTTGCCCCCTAATCCCGGCCATGAAGTATTTCCCAGCCAGGCAACTTCTTGTTTCAAACCCGAAATCAACCAGGTTAACCCATCATAAGGTATATATTTAATAACCGTATCCAGCCCCAAATCTGGAATCATGATACGTTGGGGTGCGGTATCGTCGATGACCTGTTCCGTGCTCTGCAGGGTGGGTTTAAATGATGGGGTAGGCACCGGATAATCAGGTAAAAACTCCAGTTCATCATCTGCCGGGGGAATAAATACAGGCTTTATCGATGAAATGACAGGCGTCGTTTCCGCAATTTGTTCCGGCAGCTGCGGCGAAGGAGTGCTAGATACCAGTGATAAACCCCAAGCTGCTGCACCAAAACCAACTGCAGCTATCATTAAAATGCTTCCCATGCGCAAACACCAGCCTGCCCAATCTGATTGCTGAGTTTTAAACCTGTGCCAAAGCACTAATAAAACTATTCCCCCAGTAAAGAGCAAAATGCTGCAAATAATTGCCAGCCAAACACCTGCCGACATCACAGAAGGGAGAGCAATCACCCCCGGTTCCATACCGCCCGTGCCGGGTAAAGTCGAACTGCTTGAAATTCGATAACTTACGCTGGCAGTTTTCGGAAATGAGCTGCCGCCATAGGAATATGTCAGATAAGCATAATTAGTGAGATACGTGGTCGATGTGGCAGCGCTGCTCACCTTGCAGATTACCGTAATCGTTGCTGAACTTCCTGCGCTTA
>JAAZNS010000425.1 GCA_012798185.1 Chloroflexota bacterium
CAATGCAGGAGGCAGATCTTCTCCCCGATTTTTCCAATACCGCTGCCGGGCTTCTTGTGCCTCTGCTATCGACAGGGAAGATTGCCGGTGCTCGATGCTTTTCTCATCGAGCAGGTACAACCCTAAAATTCTTGGGATATGTTGGAAGCGGACTTTTTCGGAAATACGCAGCCAAAATTCATAATCACCTGCCGACTGCATGCGTTCGTCAAATAACCCAAATTGATCATGTAGCGATCTCCGCCACATCGGCTGTGGACCAACGAAACAAACCTGGAACAATAACCGCCGGTTAAAATCCGGCCAGCGGAAGCGTCCGCTGATTGGACCCTGTACCAGCGTGGTATTCTTTTTATAAGTAACCGCGCAATCACCATATACCACTCCCACATCTGGCTGCTCTTCTAATTCATTCACCATCACTTCAAATGCATCCGGCGCATGACGGTCATCGGTATTGGCGTTGGTCAGGTATTTACCGCGTGCAACTTTGACAGCGCGGTTCCAGGCTGCATAAACCGATTCGCGCTTATCGGTGCGTAGGTATTGGATATTGGGATATTGTTTTTGATAGGTCTCAACAATGGCGCGTTCATTTTGCGTTGAACCAGAATCAATAATAATGATCTCAGTATGCCCGGCGATAGTTTGGGCTTCCAAATCATCAAGTAACCCGCTCATATATTCCTCTGCGTTATATGCGGAAACTAATACAGAGACCAGCGGGGTATCTTGGAAATTTCTACCTGGTGAAGGTTTCAATTGCGGCGAAATTAAATCCTGATTGGATGATTTAAGCTCCCCAAGTTCTTTATTCACCTTAAACAGTAATGCAATCGCCTCCTCATGATCCGATTGGAGCTCCAACACCACATTCGTGAGGGTCTTCTTTGCTAGAGAAAATTCTCCTAAACGATAGGCGAGGTCGGCAGCCCGATATCCTACCCGGACTCGATAATTCCATATAAGCTTTTCATCTGGAGGCATCTTTAAAGCACCGCTATAAGCGCCTAATGCTTCGTTTAGTGATCTTTTTCCTTCAAATGCCAGCCCGATTACATATAGAAGCAAGCTGTCGCAGTCATCCAGCCTGTCAATTTGAGAAAGCAGTTGATCCAAAAATTCCGGCAATTCAGATATCAATTTATCTTCACATTCCAGTATCGCCAGATAATTGAAGGGAATCTTTCCCATAAAACATTTTTCCAACTGATTAAGTTTCTGTCCAAGAAGCTTCCCTTTGAATGACTGCCTATTGAGGTATTGGACCAACCTTCCAACGGTATTTATCGCATCGGTCGGTTTTAATGGAGTGCCTTCGATCGTCTGTCGTATTTCCTGTAGTGCCGAATACAATTTCTGCCCAGTTGTACGCCAGGAAAAACGCTTGGTATTTTCCACCCCTAACGCCAGCAGCCGATTACGCACTTCTGGTTTTTGAATTTCTTCCAGTGCCTCCCGCATTTGCGCAACATCGACCTCATCCGTAAAATAGACTGCATCGCCAGCCACTTCTGGCAAAGAAGAATTCCGGCAGGTGATAACCGGGCAGCCCGATCTTTGCGCTTCTAAAATCGGCAATCCGAACCCCTCATATTGTGATGGATAAACCAACGCAACCGCGCCGCTATAAGC
This sequence comes from Chloroflexota bacterium, assembly GCA_012798185.1. Lineage (GTDB taxonomy): Bacteria > Chloroflexota > Anaerolineae > Anaerolineales > UBA4823 > JAAZNS01. The sequence goes on from JAAZNS010000425.1 coordinate 1,636, forward strand.
CGTAGACAATTCGTCGTCGTTTAAAACCAGGATATGAACCTTGACTCCCTGAACGAAAGGTTTAAACATCTTCTCCAGCTCGACCTTTTCACCGGTGCAAACGATTTCGAAATCGGTTTTATTCTTCAGCAGAGAAAAAGCCCTGAAGAATAGAATGGCATTTTTATATAACATCCGCCTTCCTACAAACAAAAAATAAGGTTTACGAATGCCATATTTATTCTTAAATCGAGTTATTTCATCCTCAGAATGCAGGCAGAATTGCTCGGATACAGCATTGGGGGTCAGGTAAATTTTTCGATCCGCATATTGAGGGTAAAGTTTGCGAAAATCGTTCATCGTGGATTGAGAAACACAAAGATAGGCGCAAGCTTTATCGATTGCCTTGGCTTTAGCCCGCCATTCCGGATGCATTAAATCCTGCCCTTTGACTTCAGGGATCATATCGTGAAGCATAATCACCGAGTTGGTATTTTCTGGATATGTGTAATAGGTCGATATGAACAGCCCCGCATTTTCTTCTTCGCATATTGTTTGGAGATACAGCGAATCAGGTTCAAAATGCTGGTAATCGTAGCTTTCGATCAAGCGGCGTGTTATGCCCGGTATCTGCGGGCTGGTGCCCTCCCGATCCAATAACACAATATCCTTTGCCAGATCAGTCTTTGCCAGTTCCTTTAATAAAGCAGTCCACACACGTGAAATCCCAGCAGGTCGGTTTTTCTGGAAAAGAAAAGTCACGCCATCAATCAGGATCTTTTTGCCTCTAGCGTTTTCCATTAAGTGTGTGGTGGTTGGCTCCCGAGCCATTTCCGCTGGTTTAGCAGATTTTTCAATTTGAGGGATTGTCCGATCGATCCATTCCAGCGCTTCAGCAACGCGGTGTTTGATTGTGTGCCTCTCCATCACTTTCTCATACCCATTCCTGGCGATTTGTTCGCCAAGATCAGGATTTTTCAAAACATGATCAACTGCCCTTGCCAGTGATTGAGGATCTTCAGGATCATAAAAGAATAAATCTTTGCCATCTTCGAATAACTGGTTTGTTCGCTCCCCGAGCACCTTATTCTGGAAAAAGACACATTTACACCCCAGTGCTTCGAAAGGACGCACCACCATGGTTGGGGAAAGGGATGGAAAACCTAATATAATTTGATACTGATTGATTTCTTGTAGAAACCGTTTGTTTTTATCGATGGTTGGTCCGCTATCATCATACTGATCGATCACATCTACATTAGACGATTGTTTAAAAAAGTCGATCAATTGCCGCCGCGAGCGGTACCAGATATCATCACCATAATATTGAATCGCTTTTCCCTTGAAGAACCCGCGAGGTTTTTTATTCATGTAATCGATAGAAGGCGGAAATATCGCTTCATCAATTGCAAAAGGCTGCCAGAAAGACGGTTTGCCATAATTGCTAAATAATTCCTGATCGATTTCGTGAGCAAAAATCACACCATCGACACATGGCAGCGCATTATCGACTGCCGTG
>JAAZNS010000426.1 GCA_012798185.1 Chloroflexota bacterium
ACGGAAAAGATCATCCTCTTCGGTATCACCGATTAGAAACATTTAAGCTTACCCTCCCTTCTCCAATTTCTGTGGAAGAATTACAGATTGATATTGATACAGGGATTATTGCCAATCGATATCAAACAAAGTCGTTCGATCCGAACGAATGGCTTAAGGCTCCACAAGCAGGGTTAGGAGAAGAAATTTATCCTGAAGAGAAATCCTCGACAGTATTTTTAGATATTACGGCAAATTCGGATGCTAAGTTGATTGTTGATAATCATTTATTCAATCTTAAAAATACATTCGAAAATAAAGTGAGTAAAAGCCTCGATAGCCAGGCAATGATAGAAATTGTCAATTCAAGCCGAACTTGGATTCATGGCAAAATAATCGATGAATCGACATCTCAAATCACACCAGTCCGCATCAGTTTTCGAACCTCAGATGGACGTTATTTTCCACCTTATGGCCACCGGCATCAGGTGAATGCCAATTGGTTCGAAGATTATGGCGGTGATTTACTCCTTGGCTCGACACCGTATGCATATATAGATGGTTCATTCCAAATTGAACTACCAGTTGGGGAGGTTTTTGTTGAAATTACAAAAGGATTTGAATACGAACCGATTCGAAAACGGCTTTTAATCGAACCCAATCAGAAGGAACTTTCTATCCCAATCTATAAGAAAATGGATTGGCGGAAAAACGGCTGGATCACTGCTGACACTCATGTTCATTTTATTTCCCCTCAAACTGCATGGTTAGAAGCCAGGGCAGAAGGCATCAACTTGGTTAATTTATTAGCTACACAATGGGGAGATTTATTTACTAATATCATTGATTTTATCGGTGATGCTAACGTCGTCAGCGATGACGATACAATTGTTTGGGTGGGAACCGAAAACCGCCAACATGTTTTAGGGCATATCAGTTTATTGGGGGTGAAGGGGAATCCTGTATTTCCATTATGTACAGGAGGACCCGATGAAAGCTTTTTTGGCGATCCAACACTCATGAGTTTGGCAGAATGGGCTGATCTTTGCCGAGATAGGGATGGATTGGCGATATTACCGCATTTCCCTCAACCATACTGCGAAGCAGCGGCAGACATCGTACTGGGTAAGATCGATGCCGTGGAGATACGAAACTTTATCCCAGGTATAGAAAGCAGCAGTATTAGGGAATGGTATCGTTATCTAAATTGTGGGTATAAAATACCGGTTGTGGGCGGTACCGATAAAATGTCAGCGGGAATTCCGTTGGGGGGTGTACGAACTTATGCCTTAATTAATAAAGACGATGGGTTTTCATATTCTTCCTGGGTGAAGGCAGTTAGAGCAGGGAGAACGTTCACAACTAGTGGTCCATTGATCAATTTATTGGTTGAAGGATATTTCCCTGGCAGCCAAATATCGCTTTCCAAAAATGGGGGCAGGCTCGCTTATGTAACGTCCGTCGAATCGATTTATCCAGTTGATAGATTAGAGATCGTTGTTAACGGAAAAGTAATCGAAAGTAAGGAAGCTAAGCTTGGAGAATTTAGGTTGAGTATTTCTGGCGAATTGCTGGTAGAAAAGAGTTGTTGGATTGCGGCTCGCTGTGTTAGCCGATTAACAGCACAGCATACATGGCCGATTAATCATGTAGCTGCCCACACATCCCCAATATATGTTCAATGCGGTGAAGAAGAAATATTTAGTAATTTGGATGCAGCTTATATCCGAACGTTAATAGAGGGCGGTGTGACCTGGTTGGATTTGTTATCCATACCGGCTTCTCCAGAGCGGCACGAAGCATTACATAGAGTCTTCAACCATGCGCATTATATATTGACAGAAAAAATATCACACCACCTTCATGGAAGCTCATCTTACTTAAAAAGGATAATGAATTCATAGGGTTTATTTATGACACACAAGCCATTTCCATCGGATTATATCTTGCGTGGAGCTCTTTTTGGATGCGGGCATATCTCTGTTTATCATCTAAGAGCCTGGGAACAAATTAAAGGTGTAAAAATCGTAGCTCTGGCAAATCGCACCAAACATAAAGCCGAAGAACGTGCCCGGGAATTTGGAATTCCAATGGAGCATGTATACAGTGATCACCGTGAGTTGTTACAGAATGAGCAAATCGATTTTGTTGATATTGCCACAGCACCGGATATCCATCGAACCCAGGTTCAAGATGCTGCAGAGCACAAAGTTCATGTTCTTTGCCAGAAGCCATTTGCTCCCACAATCGAAGATGCTCAAGCAATGATCGATAAATGCGATAAAGCCGGCGTTTTATTTGCTATCAACGATAACTGGCGCTGGCGAAGCTGGTATCGGGATTTGAAGCGGTTTGTCAATCAAGGCATGGTGGGGTAT
>JAAZNS010000427.1 GCA_012798185.1 Chloroflexota bacterium
CCCCCGGTTCACAATTCCTCGGCTTGATGCAAATTTTTCTAATATTCCAAAACCTTTATCGGTAATTCCGAGATATTGCAGCCCTGGAGGAATATAACCTACCTCCCCAGCTGCATTATTATGACCTCTAAACAACATACCAGCTATGACAATCCCCGCCCCTAACCCTTCACGTAAGTATAAACAAACAAAATTTTGTTTTCCCTTTCCAGCCCCAAAACTAAGTTCTGCCAATGTGGCAATATTGACATCATTTTCGATGAATGTAGGGATATTAAATTTATCTTGCACGATTTGCCTTAAGGGCAAATCAGACCAGCCCAAATTAGGTGCCCAAGTAACCACACCTTGTTTTGAATTGGTGACTCCTGGTGCTCCAATCCCGATACCTAAAATTTTTTGATCTTTTGGACGAGGGATGGAAATCAATTGGTCGATGATATTAAACATCGTTGTGATATTCATTTGGGCATCACCCTTAGCTGAAGGGGAACGCGCTTCTGCTTGAATATTACCAGAGAGATCTGTGACCGCCCCAAATAATTCTAAACCACCCAAGTCCAATCCGATAACACAATAACCACTGCCGTTGAATTCGATTAAACTGCGTGGTCTACCCACACTGGGTTCCTGGCTAAATCCAACCGGTCGAACAAAATTAAGCTGAATCAATTCGTCAACAATACGCATCACAGTCGGAAAACTAACTTTCAAGTGGTGGGCAATTTGGGAATATGAAATTACTTGCTGCTGGCGAATGATTTCCAGTACAGCTGAACGGTTAATCGACCGAAGAACGCTAGAAGTAGCTGTTGGTTTCATAATTGATAAAAATATTTATTAATTAACTGTAAATTAATAATTATTATAGGAATTTTTCTTTCTCATGTCAATACCTTTTCTATAGTTGGAATAAATTTATTTATGTCAGGATTGAAAGCCATTTTTTGAGTGATTTTCATCACTTTTCAGAGTGAAATACCCCCTATATACTAAAATCAAATTCGCCAAATTCGTTCATTTTATTTCAAATTCGATCAGTTTTTTTGGATTATAATCCATAGAAATTTTTCAAAGAGGCTGCGCCGCAATGATACACAACGAAGAACTACTTTCCTTTACTGGATTCTCGAGAGAAATTGGTGACCTGATCCCCCTTTTACAAAAATGCCAAAAACAATTTGGATATATTTCAGAAACCTCAGTACGGCAAATCGCTGAATACCTTAATATTTCTGAAAATCATATCTATGGCGTCGCTTCTTTCTATTCCCAATTTCGATTTAAAAAACCCGGGAAGAATTCCATCCGTGTTTGTATGGGTACTGCCTGTCATGTTCAGGGAGGCAAACAATTATCCGATGAGGTGAAATCAAACCTGGGTATCCTACCGGAGGAAACCACGCCTGACGGTCGTTTCGATTATGAAGAAGTTGCCTGCCTTGGATGCTGTGCGCAAGCTTCAGTGGTAGAGATTAACGGGAAGATTTTTGGCAAAATGACAACCGATCAACTTACTAAATTACTCCAAGACTATGAATAAATTCGAAGTTATTAAAAATCAAGCACTTGAAAAGTGGGACACACTATTTAACAGCGATACCCCAGTAATATACCTGGGTGCCGCTTCTTGTGGAAAAGCTGCCGGTGCCATGGAAGTTCTTTCAGCGATTCAAGAAACGCTGAAAGAAATTCAAAAACCTGCCAATATTGTTCAAGTAGGTTGTATCGGACCATGTTATCTGGAACCATTAATGGATATTGCTTTGCCAGGATTGCCCAGGGTGAGTTACGCAAATGTTTCTCCACAAAACGCCAAGAAAATTATTAAGGCAGCATTCATTGATGGAGATTTAAAATTCGACCTGGCAGTTGGGCACTTTGGCGACGACCGCTTTACGAAAAAAACCGGTCTCCCAAGATTCTTCGATTTGCCCATGCTTAAACCACAAGTTAGAATCATTTTACGTAATTGCGGATTTATCGATCCAGAAGATATCGACCAGTATATTGCCAGAGGTGGGTATCAAGGATTTTTCAATGCATTATCTGCATCATCACAAGATGTTATCAACGAAGTAAAAATATCCGGTATTCGCGGCAGAGGCGGTGCGGGATTCCCCACCTATAAAAAATGGGAAATCAGCCGCGATGTACCAGGTCCAATAAAGTATGTCGTTTGCAATGCCGATGAAGGTGATCCAGGGGCGTTTATGAACCGCTCTCTGCTCGAGGGAGATCCTCATGCTGTATTAGAGGGCATGTTAATTGCGGCATATGCCATCGGGGCAACTTCAGGGTATATCTATGTTCGCGCAGAATATCCCCTGGCAGTAATCCGATTGAAAACAGCCATTAATCAGATGAAAGAATATGGATTATTAGGAATGAATATTCTTGGATCTGGGTTTAATTTCGATATTTCAGTCAAAGAAGGTGCAGGTGCATTCGTTTGCGGGGAGGAAACAGCTTTGATTGCTTCCCTTGAAGGCGAAAGAGGAATGCCCCGGCCTAGACCTCCCTATCCAGCAGAAGTCGGCTTGCATGGACGACCTACAGTCATTAATAACACTGAAACTTTCGGTACCTTACCAAATATCTTACGTAACGGCGGAAAGTGGTACAGCCAGTTTGGTAAAGCCGGCAACACCGGCACAAAAACATTCTCATTAGTTGGCAAAGCAAGATATACCGGTTTGATTGAAGTCCCATTAGGAATGACACTCCGCGAAATCGTATTCGATATTGGTGGAGGCACTAAAAAGCCATTTAAAGCAGTACAAACCGGTGGGCCCTTAGGAGGCTGTCTTTCTTCAGCGTTATTGGATACACCCGTTGATTATGAATCGATGTCTGCCAGCGGATCCATCATGGGTTCGGGTGGGCTCATCGTTATGGATGAAAGCACGTGCCTCGTCGATCTTGCAAGATATTTCCAAACATTTTCAAAAAACGAATCTTGCGGCAAGTGTACCGCTTGTCGAACGGGTTCCCGTATTCTTGTGGATACTCTGGATAAAATTGTACGCGGCGAAGGCGATGCTAATGATATCGGTATCCTCTATACTGTTGCCGACACGATGCAAAAGACCGCCATGTGCGGCGCTGGGCAAACTGCACCGAATCCGGTACTTTCAACCATACGATATTTTCTTTCAGAATACCATGCCCATATTCTGGATAAATATTGCCCTTCAGCAGTCTGTACAGAACTTTTCGATTACACCATCGATCCGAGCAAATGCCCTGGTTGTGGCCGTTGTATAAAAGTGTGCCCTTCTCAGGCAATTACCGGAGAGAAAAAACAACCTCATGTATTGGATGTTTCGAAATGCGTAAAGTGCAAAAATTGCGTCAATGTTTGTAAATTCGATGCCATCGTTGGTATGCCAAGATCGAAACCCGAAAAACGCGAAACCTTTTCCGAGATAACATTATGAAACTCAAAATTACAATCGATGGACAATCACTAGAAGTCGATAGCGGCAAGACAATTTTACAAGCTGCCAGAGAAAACAATATTTACATTCCCACGCTTTGCGATTTCCCCAATTTACCGCCTCACGGTAGCTGCCGCCTTTGCATTGTTGATATCGAGGGAAGAACAAAAACACCGGCATCTTGCACCACACCAGTCCAAGATGGCATGGTGATACACACCAATTCTGCTCACCTTCAATATCTGCGCAGTGAAATCCTCAAGATGATCCTATCTGAGCATCCATCATGTTGCCTTTTCTGCGCTGAAAAAGACCATTGCGAAGATTGTATGGTGACCGTTAGGAAAACAGGGGTAACAACCGGATGCCGAACCTGTCCAAAAGATGGGCAATGCGAGCTCCAAGAGTTGATTAGCCATGTTGATTTGGGGGAGTTCTATTATCCGTTTAGGTATCGAGGATTAAAAGTCGAAAGAGATGATCCCTTTTTCGACCGTGATTATAACCTGTGTATATACTGCGGTCGTTGCATGCGTGTTTGCGAAAATCATCATCTTGTTGGTACTCTTACTTATGTCAATAAAGGCTCCCATACGGTTGTAGGGACAGCATTCAA
>JAAZNS010000428.1 GCA_012798185.1 Chloroflexota bacterium
ATAGGCGTGATGAAAACCTTGCAAAACGCTGGCATCCCTATCGACTTTATGAGCGGTGCGAGTATGGGAGCGATCGTTGCCGGTTTATACTGCGCAGGAGTATCCATAGAGAGATTAGAATTAGAAGCATTGAGTTTTTCTAAGCCCCATCACCTGATAAAACTAATTGATTTTTCCCCTCCACGGCGTGGGTTAATTAGAGGAGAAAAAGTTAAAGATCTATTATTCGATATATTAGACAAAGATTACCAAATCGACCAGCTTAAAATTCCTCTTGCAATAACAGCTGTCAATTTAAAAAACAGCCAAGAAGTATGTTTGAATTCTGGTTCATTAATCGATGCCATGCTGGCATCTTCAGCAGTTCCAGGTTTATTTGATCCTATTATTATTGAAAATCAAACCTTAGTCGATGGAAGTGTATTAAATAACCTTCCGGTTGATCTTGTGAGAAAAATGGGGGCTGAGCTTATTATTGCCGTGGATGTTAATTTTTTCTATGAAAACCAAGCTTCTTGGGAAGAACCATTCGTTGCATCACGATTGAATTCATTTTTACCTGCGATATTCAAAGATATATATCAGGCAGAAATGATTATGGTTTCCGCGCTCACCGAAAACAAATTGAAGCAACACAAGCCCGATTTTTTGATACGACCGAAAATTCCTTTCGATGTGAACATTTTCATGGGTTTTAATTACGCTGACAAAATCATTACGGCTGGCGAGGAAATGGCTCAATCATTCATTACTCAAATTATTGAACAAGTCAATTCATATAAAAATTAATTTTTTGGTTTTGCCTGGATTGACCATTATAAATGGTGGGATTAAAATAAACAAAAAGAAGGTTACATTATGCCAATTTACGAATATGCATGTAAGGATTGCCATAATAAATTCGAAGTTATTCGATCGATGAAAGACGCAGACGCGCCAATCGCCTGTGAGCATTGCCACGGGATGAATACATTTCGCTCTATTTCATTGTTTGCTGCTCAAAGCGGGGGGAAAATGATTGCTGGCGGAAATGGGGGATGTGCTGGTTGTTCAGGTAGTTCCTGTTCCAGTTGTGGAGGATGATCAAAGTTTCTCTTCGAAGAAAATTAATAATCGCTCTCTTCCTGCTGGGTGGCATTGTTGCCGTTCTTTATTTTGGGATTTTGTGGGATCTTCCTTCAATTGACATAATTCCACAAGCTGTGAATACACCCAGCATTCGGATAACTGACCGTTATGGGAAATTGCTATATGAAATCCTGGAAGAAAATACTGGTCGGAATTTTGTTGTATCTTTAAACGATATTCCCAAAGAACTTATTGATGCGACCATCGTAACCGAAGATACCCATTTCTACACAAACCCAGGTGTAGATATTGGCGGAATTATACGCGCAATATGGATCAATATCCGTGGCGGGGAAACAATTGCCGGTGGCAGCACAATCACTCAACAAATTGCCCGAAATTTATTATTGAATCCCCAAGAAAGAACGATTAAGAGAAAGCTGCGTGAATGTATCCTTGCCTGGCAAATCTCCCATAAGTATTCGAAAGATGAGATCTTGGCTTTATACCTTAACCAAATATATTACGGCGGCTTAGCCTATGGCGTAGAAGCTGCATCACAAACATATTTCGGTAAGTCAGTCTCCGAATTAGATTTGGCTGAATCTGCTATGCTGGCAGGCATCCCCCAGGCTCCGGCTATTTATAATCCTCTGATAAATTTTGAAAATGCCAAAGAAAGACAACTAGTTGTGCTGAGTTTAATGCAAAAAGCAGGATACATTAATTCAGAACAATATCTCTCGGCAAAGAACGAACCACTAGTTTTATCTTCCACACCTTACCCCATCGAAGCGCCTCATTTCGTCATGATGGTTAAAAATAAACTTGATGAGATCTTATTCAACGACGAGTCGCAAATGGATTTAAAGAATACCGGCGGCATCACTGTTAAAACGACTTTAAACCTGGATTGGCAGCATATTGCAGAAAGTGCTGTAAAAGCACAAATTTTACGGCTCAAATCGAGTCAAGATGGATTAGGCCACAATGTCAACAGCGCCGCGCTGGTTTCATTAGATCCAATAAGTGGAGATATTTTTGCTTTAGTTGGAAGCCCAGATTACTTCGATGCTTCCATTAATGGCGCAATTAACATGGTTATCTCACCCCGCCAGCCTGGCTCGGCGTTAAAACCAATCGTTTATGCCGCTGCATTAAATCCCGCACAGTCACACCCCTGGACAGCAGCAACAATGATCCTGGATGTTTCAACTTCTTTCACCACCCATGAAGGGCGCGCATATACCCCTTCAAATTACGATGGGTTGGAACATGGACCAGTTTTATTACGTCAGGCTTTAGCATCGTCATTGAACATACCTGCTGTAATTACTCTGAATCATATTGGTCACGAAACTCTCTTCAATGAAACAAAAAAGCTAGGAATAGAGACACTCGGCAATCCCAATAATGCGGATTTATCCATTGCACTAGGAGGCGGCGCTGTTCGCTTGTTAGACCTCACCGCTGCATATGCAGCTTTTACCAATGGAGGATATCGGATAATTCCAAATTGTATACTCGAAATTACCGATCAGAACGGAAACATTATCTATACGAAACAGGCGCAGTTAAAAAATAGTGTAATGGATAAACGAGTCGCCTGGCTGATATCGGATATTCTAAGCGATGACGACGCTCGTACATTAGGATTCGGGAAAAATAGTATTCTTAATCTTGGTTTTCCTGCTGCAGTAAAAACAGGCACGACAACCAATTTTCATGATAATTGGACGGTTGGCTATACGCCTGATTTAGTTACTGGCGTATGGGCAGGCAATACCGACTACAAACCTATGCGCAATGTTACAGGATTAACCGGGGCAGCGCCCATCTGGCATCACTTTATGCGCTCGGTTTTATCGGGCGCTCCGAAAAAATATTTCACTCAACCCCCCGGGTTAATGCAACTTGAGATTTGCTCGTTATCAGGGTTACTGCCAACGCCTAACTGCCCATACCGGCGCCTGGAATGGTTCATCTCAGGAACCCAGCCAACTCAAAAAGATACAATCTACCGAACGATCTCAATTCCGAAAAATCTTTTCCAAGATGGTAATAGTGAACTTACGATAGAAAACAATCAAACTATCACAGTGCTCGACTTACCGGTAAGCGCTCGTTATTGGGCAGCTTCACATGGCTTCAAATTATTCAGCGATATCAATGCTTTACTTAAACAGCCCGCCGCTATAGATACGCAAAATACTAATTTTTATATTGCTAACCCCGTATTGCATTCAAAATTTGTGATAACATCGAATGCCCCTGAAAATTCTCAAAAAATTAAAATCGATATCGTAGCAAATATTTCATTAGAAAAAGTCGATTTATGGATAGACGATACTCGTATTGCAACATTCTATGATCCGCCGTTCGAATATTGGTGGTCTTTAAGCCTCGGCGAGCATCAAATTTGGGCATCCGGTGTATCCCCCACAGGCGAAACCATTAATACTAACACTGTTTTATTCTCCGTTATGCCCTCTGATTATTAAACGATCAAGGGTTCAGCAGATATTGTGAATCTTGCTGAACCCTTGTAGCTCGAAAAACTACTTGCCTATGGTTTTACTGTAAAAAGTGATCCGTCACTTCTGCCATATACTTCTGGGAAATAAAATTCATAAGCTGTGGTAGGAATAACCCGATACACGCCCTGTGTTCCTGCCCTAACCATATAGTTATAAATATATGTTCCCGCAGGCAGATAAGATGCAGATAAGGTGACACGTTCATCATGCATTTCTATGTGATCGAAATACCACCATCCCCATCCTAGCTTTTCGAATTCATTCCACCCTAATTGTGTTGGTATATCCCCTTGCGGACTGGTCATTAATGATTGATCAACAGCCTCCAAACCCGCCGGTAATGGATCATCAATAACCACGTAATGTAAATCATGCGGTACAACAACTGTGATACGAGCGTATAATCTATCTCCCCATTTTGCTTCGGTAACCGGTTTTTTAAGGTTATTTTCAGCATAATAACTGCGGGTAACAATAATACCGTTATCCAAAGCTTTAATTTGCTCGACAGGAAGCGAAAGATTTAAATAGGCGCTGTAATAAAGAGTGCCTTCACCTTCATCTCTAGCAAAGACCAACCTATTC
>JAAZNS010000429.1 GCA_012798185.1 Chloroflexota bacterium
GTAAAACTTCTGCGGCCTGTTCGTTCTGCTGTTGTCACTATCAATGGAAATGAGTTGTTTGCAGAACCGGATATCTCGAATTCAGTGATATCTGTTCTGAAAAAACTTGATTCCAGGACACTAATTTGAGAAACTCAGGTCCGATAAAAAGTTTGCCAAAATCATCGTGGCAGCAAATAATAAAAAGCTTGCCTCCAATATTGGATAATCCCGGCGAAGTACTGCATCGTACATAAGACGCCCCATACCAGGCCAGGAGAAAATCGTTTCCACTTGAATAGCGCCTCCAATAACCAGGCTGACATATAAAGCAGTGGTTGTGATGATTGGCAGCAATGCATTGGGAACGCCATGCCTCCATAATATTTTCTTGAAAGGTAAACCCTTAGCTTTGGCAGTCAAAATGTAATCTTCGGTGAGCACATCCACCAGTGTGCTGCGAGTGATGAGCATGAATTGACCCATATCGACAATAGCCAAAGTTATAGTTGGAAGGGTCAAATGCTTACCAATATCCCAGGCTTTTGAAAACCAGCTATTGAAATCCATCCCAGGTGTAGAGATCCCCGATATCGGAAATGATTTTAGATATACCCCCAGAATGATTACCAGAATCAAACCTGTCCAAAAGGTTGGCAGGCTCCAAAAAACCAAAGAAGTGACCACCAAAGATCGATCTAGTTTCGTACCGCGCCGCGCCGCGGCTATCATTCCAGCGCCAACACCAATCACCACAACAATTACCGTTGCCGCGGCTAAAAGCAGCAATGTATTGCTGATGCGTTCGCTCAGTATATCAACTACCGGGCGCCGATATGTCATGGATGTGCCAAATTCACCCCTCCATAAATTTGTTAGGTAGATCAGGTACTGTACCGGTAAAGGTTTATCCAATCCAAACACCACCCGTAACCGTTCGATTGCCTCTGAACTTAACCGTCCGGCACGCGCCAGCAAGCGGATAGGATCGCCGGGCAATATACGGAACAATAAAAAGTTGAAAGTTGCCACGCCAAATAGTGTGACAATCACCTGACCAATTTTTTTTATAATGAATTCAAGTCGAAACATGGTATGGAAGGAAAACAGTATTTATACGCAGTACTAATCTGAGCGAAGTGAAGAGCCGAATATGGAATTTTCCCTGCCCATTCGCTCCGCTTAGATCATGATTCAGCACAATATTGTCACCCTGTTTATTAGCTGAAATGAAATATTCATTTTACAGGAGTGATTCTCAAATAATTTTCTCGGGTTAGATTATATATCAAGCCGCCAGGTATTTCCGTCCAGCCGCTCCAGGTATCGGTACGATAAGCCTGCAGCTTATCCTGGTACCACATGACCAGATACGCCGCGTCATCATAAAACATCAATTGCATCTGGTTGACAAGTTCTTTTCGGGCAGCAACATCTATTGTTGTCGCCTGTTTTTCATAAAGAGCATCGTATTCTTCATTGCAATAGAAGATATCGTTATTACCGCCAATCTGGTCGCATAGGGGAACGCCTAGCATGTAATTTGGGTCCACCACACCAGAATCCCACCCCCAAACGAAAATATCCCAATCGGGATTATCCACGTTATATACTAATTCACCCAATGTGTTCTCATCCAAGGTTTGAAGATCGAGCTTAATACCTACTGCAGCAGCCGAATCGCGGAATAATTGCGCTGCACGGACATCGACTGATGTGGTTTCAATGGCTATTAAACGGAATTCGAGCGGGTTGCCAGCAGCGTCTTCACGGATGCCATCGCCATTAGCATCTTTATAACCGGCTTCCTCTAAGATTTGTTGGGCTTTCTCAGGATTAGCATTCATTTGTTTATCTGCAGGTATTTTCAGATACCAATCAGTAATCCCTATGGGTAGAATTGAATCACCTGGTTTACCATGCCCGGCTAAAGCCACTTCCACCAGCTGGTTGCGGTCAAGAGCATAACTAAGCGCCTGCCGAACCGCTTTATCCTTGAGCAAAGGATTTCCGGGAGAATTTTCATCTTCAGAAACATTGATCCCAATATGATGAAAAGAGAAAGATGGAAGTGATACAGCCTTCACATTTTTAGCGTCAGCCAATCCATCCCAAATGGTTGGCGGCACTTCCGTGATAATATCGATGTCGCCGCTTTTTAACGCCTGAGCCATCACATCCTCATTGCCATATAAAATGTATACAATTTTGTCTGCAGCAGGTTTATCCCCCCAAAATTCATCATAACGTTCAATCGTAAGCGTTGTACCCACCTGCCAATCTACAAATTTATAGGGTCCAGTGCCAATAGGTTTATCGTTGGGGAAAGTTTCGATTTCTTCTGCGCTCATTGATTCCCAGATGTGTTTTGGAAGGATGGGAATTGCCAGCCCCGGATTAAATGCTTGAGGCTTATCGAAGGTTACCACAAAGGTGGTGGGGTCTTCAGCAATAGCCGAAACCATATTAGATAGCCATTGAGCATATTGCCCCAGTTCGTTATCCTTAATCAAATTAAAAGTATACGCAGCATCCTCAGCAGAGAAATCTTGCCCATCTTGCCATTTAACCCCTTCCCGCAATTTATATATAATGGTAAGACCATCTTCCGAATAGTTGAATTCCTGAGCCAACTCAGGTTGAGTTTTAAAATTTAAATCGTAACCAAGCAGTTTGTCATAAATCAAAGATGTTACCTCTAACGATTCCGAGCTGTAAGAAGTTAATGGATTCATGGTATCAGGCTCGGAAGCCCAGCCGACGCGTAAAATCGCTTCTTTCCCTGCATTGCTTTGGGGTTCAACCGGTGTTTCTGAGACAGCAACCTGGGTAGAAGAAGTGGTCTGCGCACCGCCGCAGGCTGTAAGAATAAATGACAATACTAGAAACCAGGGTAACATTCGGGCATAAGCTTTCATCATACATCTCCTTCGAAAATGCACATAAAGAAAACCACCAGAACAACACAAACCAGAACGACCAAAATGGAAACGTTTTCACATTTAGTTTACCCAAAATCCCGCTTATGTCAAGATATTTGGCTGTTTTCACAAAGCGATTCATGCAAATATCACCTAATTTCAGATATTTACCTTCAAATTTCCACATATTGTCTTGACATGCAGACAAAAAAATAGTAAATTATATGAAACCGTTTTCATATAATTTAATTGAGTTAATGATCTAAATATGAAAGCTACAATTCGCGAAGTTGCTAAAAAGGCTGGCGTATCCCCTGCAACGGTCTCCCGGGTAATCAGTCAATTTGGTTATGTGAGCGAATCCACACGCCAAAAAGTATTGAAAACCATTCGGGAATTAGATTATCGCCCAAATATCATTGCCCGCAGTATGGTGACTAAAGCCACTCATACTATCGGACTGGTGGTTACCGATATCACCAATCCCTTTTTTGCCCAATTATCCCGCGGTATCGAAGAAATCACCTGGAATAATGGATATACACTATTCCTGGCAAATACCGATGAAGATGTTGAGCGTGAGCAAGCGATTGTTCAAGCTCTTCAGGAAAAGCAAGTCGACGCTTTGATTATCGTTCCTGCTTCTAGCGTAAATGCTCCTCATCTTTTTGATCTAAACCGGCAAGGCATTCCCATAGTTTTAGTAGATCGTGAAGTCGTTGATCTCCCGGTAGATAAGGTGATGGTAGACAACGAAGAAGGCGCATACACCGCCGTTTCCCATCTGATCAGTTTAGGTCATCGCCGCATTGCCATGCTATTAGACAATCTTGATATTACGACCAACATCGAGCGGTTGAATGGATATAAAAAAGCATTACAAGATAACCACATTTATGTTGAAGAAGAACTCATTAAATCCTGCCAATATACTCAACAATCTGCCTATGAAATCATAAAGGAAATGCTGCTGCTTACCAATCGTCCTACTGCCCTTTTTACCGCTAATAACTTTATGACCATAGGTGCGATCAAAGCAATACGTGAAGCCAAATTATCCATTCCCAATGATTTGGCATTGGTGGGATTCGACGACCTGGATTATGAAGCGCTTAATTCACCTCAGCTTACCGTAGTCAGCCAGCCAATCACTTCTATGGGCAATATCGCTGGTCAGCGGATTATCGCAAAATTACGCGGGGATACAAATCCCCCCATGGAAATCCGCTTAAAAACTCAATTCATCATACGAGAATCGTGCGGTGCTGCGCCAAAATCAAATATTAGAACTATCAATTCTATTTACCATGAGGAAAATATGCCTGAAAATCTTGATCAACTTGTTGAAAAAGCCCGTCAAAGTAAATTATTTACTGCTCCTGTTCTTGGACCCGATTTGGAAAGGTTTTTAAAAGTTCAATCCTTAAAAATAAAATCAATGGCAAAACGCGCCATCGACGAAAAAATCGAACACATCTACTGGGTTGGCAGCGGGAATTCGTGGGTTAACCTTTATTCCGGAAAATATTTACTGGATAAATTTACAAGCATTCCCAGCGATTGCTTTACCTCATATGAGCTCGTCTGGCGGAATCCCGCCCGTCTCAATGAGAAATCCTGGGTATTTCTTGCTTCGTTCTCCGGCGCCACCGAAGATACTGTAGTTGCTTTACGCCATGCCAAACAAAAACAAGCGCATACCATAGCCATCGTCGATAAAGCCGACAGTTTGATGGGAAAAGAAGCTGATGAAGTGGTCCCTTATAATTCAAAAGCCTTGTATATCCTTCCTCTGGCTTTTGCTTACCTATTTTCTTTAGAAATTGCCCGGCTTCAAGGTAACTCAAAAGTACAAGAAATCGTTGATGGGCTTTTTTCTCTCCCGCCCTTATTAAGCCAGCAATATATTGACGAAGAAACTCCCGCAAAAGAACTGGCAGAAGAATTTTTACAGGAGCGTTTATTTTACACGCTGGGTTCAGGACCACTCTATGGACTGGCGTATAAATTCGGATTAACTGTTTTTATGGAAAATATGCGGGTCAATGGTTCATTTATGGATGCCAGCGAATTCCGCCATGGTCCCGCCGAGGTATTCGACCAGGAAAAACCCGCTGTGGTCATTTTATTGGGCAGCGACGAATCACGCCCCATCGTCGAGCGAGTACTGGATTTATGCACTTCCCAAGGTGCACACGTGTTGACTTTTGATATGAAGAAATACCCTCAAGTTCATCCATTGCTAGCGCCATTTGTTTTAATGATCCCGCTGCAATGGTTTGCCGTTTGGTCTAGTTTGATGCGCGGGATTTCCGACCTTGATGAACGCGTTTTGATGGGAAGAGGCATTCTTGGAAAAGGCAAAGGTGTCACTTGGCCATAAAAACGTTAGCGGTTTCGGTTGGCGATAATTGCGTCGATCATTATCTCGCTCCCATCGACCAAGATTTTGCTGGAGGCAATGCGTTAAATGTGGCAATTGCCATGCAAAATGCAGGCTGTCCAACTGCCTATTTGGGTTTTATTGGAAATGATTCAAATGGCAGATTTATCCTGAAGCAGCTTAAACGTTTTGGTGTAAATCATTCCCGGGTAAAAATATTGGCAGGGAATACTGCCTGTACCCAGGTGAATATTTCGCCGAACGGAGATCGACAATTTATACACGAAGACCTGGGTCCGAAGGAAGCATTCAAGCTCACGGAAGAAGACATCCAATTCATCAATCAACACCGATTAATACACACTACTTTCTTAGGAGGAACCGAAGATTATCTGCCAATTTTTTATGAAAATCCCGCCTTGGTGGTATCAATGGATTTTGGCGAACGTTCATCGAAAGATTTTATAGAAAAATGCTTGCCGTTTGTCGATCTTGCCTTTTTCTCTCTCCCTGAAGATGCTGATATATCTATGGAAACACTCGCACAAAATATATACCATCGTGGTATGAAAATGGTGGTCATTACGCAAGGCAGACTTGGCAGTTTAGTTTTCGATGGATCGATTTATAAACAACCAGCCGTCACTGTGAAAGTTATAGATACTCTAGGTGCGGGAGATGCATACATCGGCACGTTTCTGGCAAGCTGGCTTTCAGGCAAACCAATTCCCGACTGCATGTCAACCGCCAGCCAAATCGCTGGTCAAACATGTACTCACCTGGGAGGTTTTTAATCTAAGATACTTAAAAGTATAGGATAAACCATGAGTTACAAAACTGTTCGCTCGCAGACATTATTTCAGGAAGCTCAAAGATACCTTGCTGGCGGGGTAGGCAGCGGAACTAGAGCGCCCTCCAGCGGCTGGGTTCCATCGCCTGTATATGTGGATCATGGCGAGGGTTCTCATATTTGGGACGTAGATGGCAATGAATATATCGATTATTTGGTTGGCGGCGGACCGCTTATCCTGGGTCATCGTCCTCAGCCTGTAATAGACCAAGTTTGCCATACAATCCAACAAAGAGGAAGTTTATTTTCCTTAGCGCATGATTTGGAAATTGAAGCATCCAGAAAAATCTGCCAGCTCCTTCCCTCGATACAAAAAATTCGTTTTGATAATTCCGGAACCTCGGCAGTTCAAAGAGCTTTTCGTCTAGCCCGTGCGTATACCAGAAAAACGAAGATCATCCGCTTCGAAGGTCATTACCACGGCTGGGCAGATCAAATACATTGGAGCAACCGCCCTCCCCTGGAAGCTGCTGGACGCCGTAATGCTCCCCGCCCCATTCCCAATTCGAATGGTATTCCAGAAATATTGGCAGAAACGTTAATCGTGTTGCCCTGGAATGATATCGACCTTTTAGAAAAAACCATAAAATCCCGAAAAAATGAAATCGCCTGTGTTATCACCGAACCTATCTTAGGAAATTTGGGCGGGATTATGCCCAAACCAGGCTTTTTACAAGCCATGCGGCAATTAACTCAGGAAAATGACATCGTTTTGATTTTCGATGAAGTATTGACCGGGTTCCGTGTGGCGCTTAATTGTGCTCAGGGATTATTCAAAATCAAACCCGATCTGACAACACTCGCTAAAGCCATCGCTGGAGGATTTCCAGCAGCTGCAATAGGCGGAAATGACGAGATCATGAGTTTAATTTCCTGCGGTGATGTCATGTATGGGGGCACTTACAACTCCAACCCTGTTGTAACCAGTGCAGTTGCTGCGACTTTATACGAGCTCGAAAAACCAGGGCAATATGAACGGATGAACGCCTTAGGTGAAAAACTAGCAAATGGTTTGGTCGAAATTGCTCAACGCCTCGGTCACCCTGCTTGTTGGAGCGGCGTTGGCGCGATGTTCCAGCTTTGGTTCTGCCCTCCCGAAGAGCTCCCCACGGATTATCGTTCTGCCGTTCCGATTTTAAAAAGCAGTCCATATGCAAAGTTTTGGAAAGGATTGATACAACGGGGGATTTTGGTGCAGCCACGGCAAGATAACCTGTTTCTGCTTTCCTGCGCTCATACCGAAGCAGATATTCAAGCTGCACTATCCGCAGCGGAATTTGCCATTAAAGAAATTTAAAGTTTTATACTGTTTTAATCAAAGAGGCATTTTGATAATCTCTCAAAATGCCTTTTTTTATTTACCTTTATCCTCTCATTGTTGTAAGGGGCGGCAGATGACTGCCGTTTTATAATAAGGCGGGAAATTTAGAACTGTTTATATAGAGAATCATAATGAAATGCGTCGTGGAAAAATCCTTTACACATGACTTTCATTGGCTCGAGTATGAAGATCATGTAGGCTACCTCTGCCGGGATAGTAATGAACAAGCTTTGGTACTCTTGGGGTTAATCGAATCGGGGATAGATCAAAGAAAAAAAATCATTTGCTTGCTCAGCAATCATTTAATATCCCAGGTGATGGAAAAACTAAAAAACAATTATTTGTATGCGGAATCCCACATTCCCCCTGGGCAATTGATTCTAAAAGATATAAATTCATTCATTGATCCCTACTCCAATTTCAACGAGAATATTAAAAATGTAATCAAGCAAGAGATTCAAAAAGGAGACGACGAGGGATACCCTTGTACAATAACAGCAATAGATGGTTCAGGTATAACGGCTGATCAGAGGTTTACATTTAACTTCTCAATGTTGGGTGAATTGATCGGCGGTTTAAACAATTTTATTCATCACAAAACTATCTTTTTTTATTCGCAGCAGATAGCAGAAACAAAAAATTTTTGGGAAATATTCACGAAACATCCAACCATTGTAGTCAATGGCGTAGTATATCGCCAAAGCGACCGCCAAATGTCGCCGGTATCGTTGGAACTCAACGCCGAAACAAAACATAACCAACTGGAAAAAATTGTTGCCCAATGTACAAATGAATTAGCACAGACGATCGCGGTTCTTGAAACCGAAATCAGTAAACGGCAGCGAATTGCAGCAGTATTGGCTGAAAGCGAACAGCGATACCGTGCACTAGTCGACGGGTCGCCGGTACCAATATTTGTAATTCAGGATGCAAAAATTACTTTTTGTAACCGTGAAGCCGTAAAGATGCTGGGGTTTTCGGCGCAAAGTCAACTGATTGGCAAACCAGCTGCTGATTTATTTTGTTCAATTAATAAAAATATATTTTTAGAACAAGGGTTAAGTAAAAAGAAGCATCACTATAACCGTAACATAAATATGCGCCGGTCGGATGGTACAATCATCTATTTCGAATCGGTAAAAGTGCCAATATCTTACTCCGGTAAAAAAGCTCATTTAGTTATTGGAAATGATATCACCGAACGAATCAATGCGGTAAAAGCACTCAAAGAAAGCAAGGATACTTCGCGGGCGTTAATCGATGCAGTTGATGATGCACTTTTCTTACTAAATCCTGATGGGACTATTGTGACTGCCAACAATGAAGGATTTCGGCGTTTGGGTAAAAAACCTGAAATAATCATAGGTACTTCTTTATATAGCTATCTCAATAAAAAGAACGCCAAAGAACAACGGGATTTTGTGGAAAGAGTAATCCAAACAGGGAAAACAATAAAACACGTTACAAAACAAGCAAAGAGAATACTGGAAAACACAATTTACCCCATATTTAATAATCAAAAAAAAGTAATTCGATTAGCGTTGTACAGTCGTGATATCAGTGAACGAGTGCGTATTGAAATGGCTCAACAGCGCCATGCGCAAGAGATGGACGCCTTATATCGAACATTGTTAGAGATCACTACTCACATGAATCTCTCCGAATTGTTACAACTGATCGTGATGCGCGCTACAACAATTTTGAATGAAACTTCTGGAACTTTATATTTACTTCTGCCGGATAACGAAACATTAGAAGCTGTGGTGAGTTACAACCAGGATAAAGATTACACCGGTGTTCACCTCCGGTTAGGAGAAGGGATTTCCGGGAAAATTGCTCAAACCAAACAGCCTATGTTCATATCCGATTACGCCAATTGGGAAGAAAGACCCAAGGTATATTCGAGTTGTACAACCCGGCGCGTGTTAGGTATTCCTCTAAAATTAGGAGATCAAGTGATTGGTGTTATCAATGTTTCGAGCAACATAAAATCGTCACCTTATACCAAAGAAGAAATCCGTTTGGTGAGTTTATTCGCTGATCAAGCTGCTATTGCGATTGAAAACACCAGGCTATTAGAAACCGTCAAACGAGACCTGAAAGAACGTATTCAAATATCTAAAGCCCTTGAAGCCTCATTAGCTGAAAAAGAAGTGATGCTGCGTGAGATTCACCACCGTGTTAAAAATAATCTAAATGTAATCATTGCCTTGCTGGATCTACAAGAAGATTCAGCACAAATGCCCAACGCCAAGCTGCTCTTCAATGATTTAAAAACACGGGTTCGTACTATGGCGTTGGTTCATGAAAACCTCTATCAATCTGCAAATCTAGGACAGGTGGATTTTGCCCGGTACCTTAAAAAACTAATAGATTTTCTATTAGCAACCTACCCTACGTTTGCTCCAGTTCAAATTGATATCGATATTCCTGCAATTTCCATGGACATCGATAATGCCATTCCTTGCGGATTGATTGTTAACGAATTGGTCACAAATTCACTTAAATATGCTTTCCCTGCAAACCGCCAATCACGAGCAACTCATCAAACTAATAATCTCATCCGTGTTGCATTACACCAGGAAGACCAGCAATTCGTTCTATCAGTCAGTGATAACGGGATCGGCTTTCCTCCCGATATAAATTGGCAGGAAACCAACACTCTCGGCTTATTGTTGGTTGCTACATTAACGAAACAACTAAATGGAACCATCCAAAAATTATCGGATGAAGGTTCTACCTTTGTTATCCGGTTTCAACGAAAGAAATCATTGCTTGAGAATAACTTTTCGAATAGATCTGACGTTTAATATATTTTTATGGGAACCACTTAATAATTAAAGGGTGTTATATGGCTAATGAAACTATTCTGGTTGTAGAAGACAATATGATCATCGCTGCACACCTGCAACGGATTTTACAAGGATTTGGCTACCATGTTCCTCAAACAGTAACTACAGGCGAGGCAGCTATACAAGTAGCCAATGAAATCAAACCTGACTTAGCCTTAGTTGATATTCAGCTTGCCGGGCAAATGGACGGTATTGAAGCAGCTCGTTATATGCGAAGCAACTTGGATATTCCCATCATCTTCCTCACTGCTTTTACCGAAGATGAACGATTGGAACAAGCAAAAACTACAGAGCCGTATGGCTACCTGGTTAAACCCGTTCAGGAAAGAGAATTATATGCGACCCTTGAAATGGCTTTTGCTAAACATAATCTCACTCGCACCTTACGCGAAAGCGAAGAGCGGTATCGGAGATTAATCGAGCAAATCCAGGCTGTAACTTACCTGGATAAACTAGACGAATTCAGTTCAAGCATGTATATGAGCCCGCAAATTGAACAATTGGTGGGTTATTCATCAGAGGAATGGGAAAATGATAAAGAATTATGGGTTAAATTGCTCCATCCTGATGACCGTGAATTAGCAATCGCAGAAAATGAACGCACAAATAAAACAGGAGAAAATTTTAATCTTGAATATCGCATGATTGCTAAAGATGGCCATGTTGTTTGGGTGCATGATGAAGCAGTATTGACTTACGATAAATTTGGAAAACCCTATGCATGGCATGGCATCCTTTACGATATCACTGCCCGAAAGCAATCCGAAGAAGCATTGCAGGAAAGCGAATTGCGTTTTAGGTTGTTGTTCAATAACACCATCGATGCAATTCTAGTCTGTCCAGTAATCTCGGATAATGAATTGGGGAATTTCGTCGAAGTCAATGATGTTGCCTGCTCCATGACAGGATACCAACGTGATGAGCTCTATAATTTATCCGTTGCAGATTTAATTTGGGATATCAATCAAGAGAAAAAATTCGATACCATTAGAACACTCGTCAAGAATAAACATATCCTATTCGAATCGATAATCCTGACCAAAAACGGTTCATTGATTCCAGTTGAGGTTAATTCTCATCTTTTTAAGTTCAACGATCAAACCCTTGCCCTGTCGATGGTGCGAGATATCAGTGAGCGTAAAAACGCAGAAGAAATTATCCGCGAGCGAGAGAATTTTATCTTAGCAATTTCTGAATCTACACCAGATTTTATTTATGTATACGACCTGGAACTAAAGAAAAATATATTCATCAATAAATCTTCGGCTGAGCTTTTAGGCTATCCGGAAGAGGATTGTGTTGAAATAAGCTGGAATTGCATAGTGGATTATTGCCATCCCGAAGACCATTCAAAAATTCAAAAACACCTGAAAAAATGTGCTCAAGCCAGCGATGATGAATTCGTCACAATAGAGTATCGGGTAAAAAAGAAAGACGGCGATTATGCCTGTTTCTACGACAGGAACCGGGTTTTCAAACGTAACAAAGAAGGGAAAGTAACCCAAATATTAGGCATCACGCAAGATATTTCGCGGCGAAAAGAAGAAGAAGAAGAAAAAGATGCCCTATTTGAGATTTCTCAGTTATTGCTCGAATCGAGCTCTTTGGATCAAATTTACCTTCAACTGCCAAAACTGCTGAGCGAACATTTCCATTTTCCATTTTCACTTATCGAATTAGTGGACGATTACCACCAAGAAATCATAACGATAGGGAATTTCGGTTTACCAGACAGCATAAAAAATCGGCGTATTCCTTTAAATCAATCGCCGGCTAATAAGGTGATAAAAACCGGTAAATTATTGGTAGAACAAAATCCTTCCCTTCGTTTGGATAACTTTTTCAAAGATCAAACCAATTTATCGATCCACGTGTATACCTGTGCTCCGATTATCATTCAGGGGCGCGTATTCGGTACACTTGCTCTAGCCGATATCCATGAGCGGAAAGATCTGCACCGTGTTGGGAAAACATTGCAGCTAATTGCAAACCAATTATCTCAAGAAATTGCACGAAAACAAGCCGAAACCACCATTGCAGAAACGCAGGCGCTTCTTATGGCTGCTATCGAACAAACCCCTGCTGGTATTTTAATCGCAGATTTACCAGACGCAAAAATCCGCTTTGCCAGTTCAACAGCTCTTGGAATTCGCGGCAAATCTTCTTTACCTCTAACAGGAATTTCCTATGAACAATATCCCAAAAACTGGCAAACATATACACCAAACGGTGAACTATATTCTGCTGAAAACGCTCCACTGGCAAAAGCGGTTTTAAACGGCATTACCACCCACAACGAAGAAGTAATCATACGCAGAGAAGACGGAGAAATGAGGTGGGTGCTTACCAATGCTTCCCCTGTGTTTAATAGCAATGGCGATATGATTGCCGGTATGGTAGTGTTCACCGATATTACCGATCGAAAAAAATATGAAGAAGCCCTTCATGAAAGTGAACGCCGAATATCTACCCTCATTAGTAACCTCCCCGGAATGGTTTATCGATGCCTTAAAGATACCTCCTGCCGCATGGTTTTTATTAGCGAAGGTTGTAAACAACTCACTGGATATGACCCTGAAGATTTACTCAATGGCGATATACAATATACTCTTCTTATTCACCCCGAGGATAGGGAAAGAGTTCAAACTGAATTACAGCAGGCGCTGGATAAACGTGAACCCTACGAATTGTCCTATCGAATCATTACCGCAGCGAACGAAATCAAATGGGTGTGGGAAAAAGGACAAGGGATAATTGGAAAAGACGATCAAATAGTTGCTTTGGAAGGCTTTATCACCGATATTTCTGAACGAATGAAAGCAGAAGAAGCCTTACAAGAATCCAGACAAATGCTTCAGACGGTTATGGATACAATCCCGGTGCGCGTATTCTGGAAGGATAAGAAATCGGTTTATCTTGGGTGTAATCATGTTTTTGCTAAGGATGCGGGGTTTTCTACCCCCGATGAAATAATCGGGAAGAACGACTTTGAATTGGCATGGCTCGAACAGGCAGAACAATATCGCATCGATGACCGCGTTGTAATTACTTCGGGTTTACCTAAATTAAATTATGAGGAGCCTCAAACAACACCAGATAACAAATTGGTTTGGCTTCAAACCAGTAAAGTGCCGCTGAGAGATACACAGGGGAAAATTATCGGTGTGCTTGGCACTTATGAAGATATCACCGAACGAAAAAAAGCTGAAGAAGCTCTTCGGCAAAGCTATGAACAAACTCAAATGCATCTCAGGTGTGTCACAATTTTGCACAATATCGATAAAGCCATCACAACCCACACCGATTTAAGGGTAATGGTCGATACCATCATTAATAACATCATCGAATTAATTGGTATCGATGCAGTAGCTCTATTGGTGCCATCGATCGATGGGAAAACCATGGATTTGGCAGCCCACACTGGCTTTGCCAAACACCTGCAAGAGAATTTTAGCGGGTTAATTGACCAGCTGCTTGAAGAAGCTCGAAACGCCCAGAATGCCCCTCAGTATTATACCAATCTTCAAACTGATGAACCTGCTGATAAAGACTCGACAAATTTGCGTTTATATTACAAATCGGGAGTAATCCTTCCGCTTTTAGCAAAAGATCAGCTAAAAGGTGTATTACACCTATATAGCCGCCAAGCCATCCATTTCGATGCCGATTGGCAAAATTTCCTTCAAGCCTTGGCAATGCAAACAGCGATCGCCATCGACAATACCGAAATGTTTTATAAGATGGAAATGAAAAATCTTGAGCTATCGGCGGCATATGAAGCCACAATTACCGGCTGGTCGAAAGCGTTGGAACTGCGCGATAAAGAGACAAAAGGGCATTCGGAACGTGTCACAGATCTTACCCTACGACTTGCTACTGCAATGGGTATTCCAAATGATCAATTA